>DOVS01000196.1 GCA_003519965.1 Betaproteobacteria bacterium | reverse complement strand
GATCCGATCGCCGCCGCGTTGGAGCGGCGCGGCGCGGCGGCTATTGCCGCGATGTCCGCGCCACTGGCGGCGCTGCCGCGCAGCGAGGTGGTGTTTGTTCCGCAAGGACTCGTGGGAGCGACCGCTATGCGGGCGATTGCCCGCTCGCCGGCGGCGGGCGACTCGACCGAGGCGCCGGTCGCCGCTTCGTCCCTGCCCGCTCTGCCGCCGCCGCTAGCGGTGCTGGTGGATGAGCTCGCCGAGGCGGGCCGTGGCGTCATTATGACCATGGGCAAAGGCGGCGTGGGTAAGACCACGACAGCGGCGGCGATCGCCGCCGCGCTAGCGCGGAACGGCCATCGGGTGCTGTTAACGACGACCGATCCCGCAGCGCATGTGGCGTCCGCGATTGGGACGCCAGGCGTCGGCTTGCGTGTCGGCCGTATCGACCCGGCGGTCGAAACGCGGAAATACCGGCAAGAAGTAATGGCGGTTGCGGGAGCGGGACTGGATGCACAAGGACGCGCCTTACTCGAAGAAGAGCTAAATTCGCCATGCACCGAGGAAATCGCGGTTTTCCGCGCATTTGCCCGCGCCGTTGCCGAGGGCGAGGATGGTTTTGTCGTTCTCGACACCGCGCCGACGGGCCACACTATCTTATTGCTCGACGCCGCTGAAGCTTATCATCGGGAGATCGCTAGAAATAGCGGGGAAATTCCCCGGGAAGTTCGCCAGCTGTCGTCCCGGCTGCGTGATGCCGCTTATACCCGCGTCTTAGTGGTGACGCTGCCTGAAGCAACGCCGGTGCATGAGGCGGAGAGATTACAGGCCGACTTGCGGCGTGCGGGAATCGAGCCGTTCGCCTGGGTGATTAACCAGAGTTTTCTCGCTAGCGGCGCCCAGGACCCGCTGCTGTTGCGCCGCGGCCGTGATGAAATTCCCTTCATCCAGTACGTCGGTACGGCTTTATCGAGTCGTTGCGCCCTGATTCCTTGGCTTGCCGGCGCCGTGGCGGGACAACCCGGTCTGCGCGATGTTCTGCGGGCGGATGCTGCTTAAGCGGCGGGCCATGCCATATTTTCGTTTATACGGCGCACCGAAGGGAATGGTTTCATGGTGTTAGCCGTTTTAATTTTCATCGTCACCTTGATCTTGGTGATTTGGCAACCGCGAGGGCTCGGCATCGGCTGGAGCGCAGCCATTGGCGCTACTGTCGCGTTTCTCGCCGGTGCGATCCATCTTGCCGACGTACCGGTCGTATTCCAGATTGTGTGGGACGCCACCATCGCTTTTGTCTCCATTATTATTATCAGCCTGCTGTTGGACGAAGCGGGTTTCTTCGAATGGGCGGCATTACATATGGCGCGCTGGGGAGGCGGTCACGGCGCTCGGTTATTTGTGTTGATCGTGCTGCTGGGCGCGGCGGTAGCCGCGTTGTTCGCTAACGACGGCGCCGCCCTTATCCTTACCCCTATTGTTTTCGAAATGTTGCTGGCGCTGGGATTCGGCGCCGGCGCCACGCTCGCTTTCGTGATGGCGGCCGGCTTTATCGCCGACGCGTCTAGTCTGCCGCTGATGGTCTCTAACTTGGTCAATATCGTATCGGCGGACTTTTTCAATATTGGCTTCAATGCGTACGCCAGCGTCATGGTTCCGGTTGATTTGGCGGCAATTGTCGTGAGTTTGGGGGTGCTCTTCCTGTTTTTCAGGAAAGCCATTCCCCGGCGCTACGATGTCAGCCAGCTCAAGGCGCCAGCGGCGGCTATTCGCGATCGCGCTACGTTTGCCGCCGGTTGGTGGGTGCTCGGTTTGTTACTGGTGGGTTTTTTCGCAATAGAACCACTCGGCGTGCCGGTTAGCGCGATTGCCGCCTTGGGTGCATTGATTCTGCTAGTCATCGCGGGCAAGGGCCATGTGATCTCGACGCGCCGGGTGCTGCGCGAAGCGCCATGGCAAATCGTTATTTTTTCTCTCGGCATGTACTTAGTCGTCTATGGCATGCGTAATGCTGGACTGACCGATCATATCGCTGTCTTATTCAATGGGTTCGCCGGTCACGGCCTATGGGCCGCCGTTCTCGGCGTCGGTTTTGTCGCCGCCTTGATGTCCTCGGCGATGAATAATATGCCGACGGTGCTGGTGATTGCCTTATCCATCGGTGCTAGCAGCGCGACGGGGCTGCTCAAGGAAGGCATGGTCTACGCGAACGTCATCGGTAGCGACTTAGGGCCGAAGATTACCCCTATCGGCAGCTTGGCAACCTTGCTCTGGCTGCATGTCTTGTCGCGCAAGGGGATGAAAATCGGCTGGGGATATTATTTCAAGGTAGGCGTCGTTCTGACCATTCCGGTGTTGCTGACGACGTTGCTTGCGCTGGCCGGCTGGCTGCAGGTTATTCGTTAACGGTAGACGTCGTGCGTTCATTGATTCGGAGAATTCAGCGTGGAAGCTAAACCGGCCATTTTATTCCTTTGCACGGGCAATTCCTGTCGTAGCCAGATGGCGGAGGGGGGGGCGAAATTCTTGGGCGGTGCGGCGCTGCAAGCCGCCTCCGCCGGTATCGAGGCGCATGGCAAGAATCCCCGCGCCATTCAGGCGATGGCGGAGGCGGGGGTGGATATTTCCGCCCAGGCGTCCACCCAGGTAACGGACGCAATGATCGCGGCGGCGGATATTGTCGTTACCGTGTGTGGCCATGCCGACGAGCATTGTCCCGTGTTGCCGCCGGCTACGCGAAAAACCCACTGGCCCTTGGACGATCCCGCCAAGGCGGTGGGGACGGAAGCGGAAATCATGGCGCAATTTCGCGCTACGCGCGAGGAAGTGCGCGTCAGGGTGTGTGCGTTGCTCCAAGAATTGCGTCTTCCGTTTCGCGCCGGCGTCTGACTATTTTCAGGCGCGAGGCCGGTGCGCCGGAATGCCGCGCAGCGTTGCCTGGCGCGGTTCTCCCTTTCATTGGCGGCGGATTCGCGCTAAGATAGCCGCTACAAATAACACGAATATAGGATCATAAACATGGGTCTTAACGCGATTGTGGCGGTTGCCGTAGGCGCCGCCGCTGGGGCGTGGCTGCGGTGGGTGCTAGGCATGGCGTTGAATCCCCTTTTCCCTACCGTTCCGCTGGGAACGCTAGCGGCAAATCTCGCCGGCGGCTATCTGATGGGGCTGGCGATGACGTATTTCATGGGGCATGGCCATATTCCCGCGGAATGGCGATTGATGATTATGACCGGATTCCTAGGCGCTCTGACGACTTTCTCTACTTTTTCCGCTGAGATGGTGACGTTGTTTTCGCGCCAGCAGTTATTCTGGGCGTTTGGCGCCATTTTCCTTCATGTCGCCGGTTCGCTGACCATGACGGCGCTGGGCATTCTCACCATGAAGTGGTTGAAACACTAAGACGAAGAGAGGACGCATGCAGGGAGTTTATCTGAAGTTTTTCATGACCGAGCTCCAGAAGCACAATGGCGAATTGCTGTACGAATGGCTGTTGGAGCAAGCGAAGAAAATGGGGATTCCTGGCGGTTCGGCGTTTCGCGCCATCGCTGGTTATGGGCGGCACCGCAAAATACACGAGGAAACTTTCTTCGAGTTAGCGGGGGATGTGCCGATTGAACTGAGCTTTTATTTGAACGAGATGCAAGCGGCGCAATTGTTGCAATTGGTCAAAACGGAAAAGCTGAATTTGTTTTACGTGAAGTCTCAGGCGGAATTTTGCTGCAACGAGGAGTAACGGATGTCGGGTGACTGGCGGCGCGTGGCGCTTTCCAGCGGCGGCGCTGTTTAGAGGCGCGATGAGAGCTGTTATC
>DOVS01000183.1 GCA_003519965.1 Betaproteobacteria bacterium | reverse complement strand
AAGCACGGCTTCGGTCAGCCGCCGCGCAGCGGTAAAATTAAGTGCGAATGCTTCTTCCCAGAGTGCATGGGTATTCTCTGAAGATAAGGCCCGAAAACCTCCCGCACTATTGACGAGAATGTCTATCCGGCCAAGACGGCTTATCGATTCATCGACGATGCGGGTAATCTCGTCCGCTTGAGTAATGTCGCCGGCCACCACGACAGGCGGTACGCCGCCGCGCTCGCCGATCTCGGCCGCCAGTTGTTGCAGCCGGTCGCCGCGCCGCGCCGTCATGGCGACGCGAACGCCCTCTCTCGCCAGCACGCGCGCGATCCCGGCGCCGATGCCGGCGCTTGCGCCGGAGACCAGACAGGTGCGTCCGCTGAGTTCTAATTCCATGCTGAACCTCCACGCCCCGAGCCGGGGCTGACAATGAAATACCGAGTGCGGGCGACGGCGGATCGTTTCCACGCATCGCCCGCACGAAGCCAAGGCTATAGCGTCACTATTCACCCATGGGCGATCACCACCTTGCCGAAATGTCGCCGGCTGTCGAAATGACGCCATGCCGCGACGGCTTGATCGAATGGAAACACGCGGTCCACTACCGGACGAAGCCGGTGCTGGCTTACCGCCCGGTTCATCTCTTCGAAATCGGCCCGGCTGCCGACCGCAATGCGGCGCAGCGTGGCGCCGCTCAGGAACAGGGCGCCGAAGTCTATCGGCGACTCCCCGGCGGCGAGAAAGCCGATCATGGCGATTTCTCCGCCAGTAGCGACGGCGCGGATCGACTGCGCCAGCGTCCCGGGACCGCCGACCTCGACAATGCGGTCGACGCCGTCGCCGCCGGTCAGTTCGCGCACCGGGGCCGACCATTCAGGGACGACGGTGTAGTCGATCACCGCGTCGGCCCCCAAGACCTTAAGCCGTTCGGCTTTCTCCGGGCCGGAAGTGGTGGCGATGACCCGTGCGCCCAAGCACTTCGCCAGTTGCAGGGCGAACAGCGAGACCCCGCCGCTTCCTTGCGTTAGCACCGTATCCCCGACAGTGACGCCGGACAGCGCCGTCCAGGCGGTGACCGCGGCGCACGGCAAAGTAGCCGCCTCCTCGAAAGAAAGGTGCGGCGGCGCCGCCACCAGCGCCTCGGCGCTGACGACCTGTTCTTCGGCCAGCCAACCGTCCCGGTCGCTGCCATATTGCTCGGCGCGCGAAGACGACGGGAAGCGGCCGCCGAACCAACGCGGGAAGAAGCTATTGACAACGCGGTCGCCGGGTTTGAAGCGAGTGACTCCTTCGCCGACACTCGCCACCTCTCCGGCGGCATCGGAGAGCGGAATCAAGTTGGGGCGGCAGGTCATGGGATATCGGCCGTGCAATAGCGCCAGATCGCGGAAATTTAGTGCGGTGGCGCGCACACGGACTCGTACTTCGCCCACTCCCGGCGGGCGAACGCCCTCGTCGTGAGGCGTCAGGCTGTCGAGGTCTTCGAATCGTTCGAGGCGGTAGGCTTGCATGGAGTGGCTCCTTGGGCGCGCATTGCGGGCATTCCATGCTAGGCCCCGGCAGGCGATACGAAAATAGCCTGGCGTCCCTGTCTCATGACCAATCGTCCACGTATACTGAACGCCATGGACCCTATCGAAGACGTCATCGCCGCCATGCGGGTAAAGAGCGCCCTGCACGCGCGGCTCGAGGCCAAGGCCCCATGGGGAATCCTATTCGCGCCCGGGCCGCACGCCCGTTTCGGCATTGTGGCGCGCGGGCGCTGCTGGATGCACGCCGACGGCTTGCCGCAACCCATCGCCCTGCGTAGCGGCGACTGTTTCATCGTCCGCGCCGACGCCCGCTTCATTCTGCAAGACGAAACGGCAAGCCCGCTCGTTTCCTGCGAAGCGATCTTTGCCGGACGGAGCAGCGGAACCATTGCCTTCGGCGGGGACGGCGCACCCACCGATATTGTTTCCGGCCGCTTTGCCTTCGACGCCTCGGCCGGCGAACCCCTGATGTCGCTGTTGCCGCCGGTGGTGCACATTCGCGTGGATCACGACCGCTCCCGCCTATTGCAAGCGACACTGCACCTAATCGCCGCTGAAACCACCGAACGAGCGCTCGGCGCCGATCTGGTCGTCGCCCGCCTCGCCGACGTATTATTCGTCCAGGCGCTACGCGCGTGGTGCGCTTCCGACGGGCGCCAGGCTAGCGGCTGGCTCGCCGCCCTCGCCGACCGCCACCTCGGGCCGACGGTGCGGGCGCTGCATACCGATATTACTCGGCCCTGGACGGTGGAATCCCTCGCCGCCGCCGCCGGCTTGTCCCGTTCGGCCTTTGCCTCGCGTTTCAAGGGCGTGGTGGGCGATACCCCGCTCGGCTACCTGACCCGCTGGCGGATGTACCGGGCGAAGGACTTGTTGCGCCAAGGAAATCTTGGCTTGCTGGAAATCGCCGCCCGCGTCGGCTATGAAAGCGACGCCGCTTTCAGCCGCGCGTTCAAGCGCATCGAGGGAATGGCGCCGGGGGCGTACCGGCAGCGGCACAACCAGCCGGGGCCGGACGATATTCTCTAACCGTTTACGATAAATGCGCGGCGCATACCGCAACTTTATTCCCCGTACAGCCGCTTAAACATAATATAAAGGCGCTAGGCGGAAATGATGCGCGATAGACCCCCATGTTTTCCGCATAGGTTTCTTTACGCTGTTGGCAAATTATATGATGGTCACGCGGGCAAATTTGCGCTTCCCGACTTGCAAAATATAAGGGCCGCCCAGTGGCAGCGCCACAGATTTTTCATTAACCTTTTCACCGTCGATCCGGATCCCTCCCTGGACGATAAGCCGCATGGCTTCCGATGTGCTAGCGGTCAGCCCCGCCTGCTTCAGCGCTTGCGGCAGCGGCAGCGCGCCGCCGCCGGCATCCAAAGTAAACGCCGGCATCTCCTCGGGCGCCGCGCCTTGACTAAAACGCGCCTCGAAATCCGCTAACGCACACTCCGCCGCTTGCCGATCATGAAACCGCGCCACCACCTCTTGGGCGAATTGTACTTTTACATCGCGGGGATTACGTCCCGAGTCGACCTCGCGCCGCCACTGTTCGACTTGGCTCAGTGGCTGGAAAGACAACAATTCGATATAACGCCACATGAGATTATCGGAGATAGACATTAACTTGCCGAACATTTCGTTGGCCGGCTCGTGAATGCCGATATAGTTGCCCAACGATTTCGACATTTTTTGCACGCCATCCAAACCTTCCAGAATCGGCATCGTCAAGACCGACTGAGGCGGCTGGCCATAATGCTTTTGCAACTCCCGCCCAACCAATAAGTTAAACTTCTGATCGGTGCCGCCTAATTCAACATCCGCTGTCATCGCAACCGAATCGTATCCCTGAATCAACGGGTAGAGAAATTCATGAATCGCGATTGCTTGACCGGTACGGTAACGCTTCTGAAAATCGTCCCGCTCCAGCATGCGCGCCACGGTGTGTTTCGCCGCCAAACCGATCAAATCCGCTGCGTTCATTTCATTCATCCAACTGGAATTGAACATGACCAGCGTTTTCTCGGGGTCAAGGATTTTGAATATTTGCTGCTCATAGGTACGCGCGTTGTCGATGACCTCATCCCGGGTCAATGCCCTGCGCGTCACATTCTTTCCCGTGGGATCGCCGATCATGCCGGTAAAATCCCCGATTAAAAATATCGCTTCATGACCGAGCTCTTGGAATTGACGCAATTTATTGAGTAAAACGGTATGACCAAGATGCAAATCGGGCGCGGTCGGATCGAACCCCGCCTTTATCCGCAACGGTTTCCCGCGCTTCAACTTCTCCCGCAGCTCGGATTCCAATAATAATTCGTCACAACCACGCTGGATGACTTGCAGCGCATCTTCTACGGACATGTCCACGATAACTTCCCCAATGACTTTAAAAATACGGAATATTTCTTTTGACTCGGCGATCCCATGGATATATTATCCAAATTAACAATGAATTATCTAATTTTCCTAAAGTCGTTTATACGCCACTCAGGATGATTTTTAAATAATACGGCCATCAAAGACAGGCGGAACGTTATCCGGCTATCCAGCGCCTTTATCCGCCAACAAGTTATTCAGGGATGTTATGCAGAAGCAAAGGATTGGAATTCTAGCGCGAAATCTACGTCTCAACGACCGAAAAATTCCATTGTGGCGCTTTATCGCCTTTTCCGGCTTTCCTCTTTTTGGCGTCGTGGCCGCATTGGACGTCGCCCCTCCAGCGGAAACGCAATCGGCGCCCATCCATCGCGTCACCCAAATGCTGACCCTCCCTCAACCCGCCAAGCCCACTGGAGAAGCCGCTTCTTTTTGGCGTCAGGGAAAAATACGGCGCGGCGACACGATCGCCACCCTACTGGCCCGCATCGATGTAAACACCAAAGATATTCTTGGCTTTTTACGCAGCGCCAACAAGGCGAAATCGTTGCATCAATTATTACCCGGCAAGGTTGTCGAGGCCCAAACAACCGGCGATGGAAAGCTACTTGCACTACGCTATATCGCCAACGGCAATATGATGCTGGTCTCGGAAAGAAAAAACGATGCATTCCAAACCATGGAACAAGCCATCCCGACGGAAACCCGCGTCATCATGCGATCGGCGGTTATTAATCATTCGTTGTTCGGCGCGACCGATGGCGCTGGCATTCCCGATAGCATCGCCTTACAGCTAGCCGATATTTTTTCATCGGCCATCGATTTCCACCTGGATCTGCGTAAAGGAGACCGGTTCAGCGTCATCTATGAATCCGCCTACCACGACGGCGCGCCCGTTCACGCCGGCCGTATTTTAGCCGCCGAGTTCGTTAACCGGGGAAAGCGTTACCGGGCCATTTATTTCCAAGACCACGCAGGACGCAAGGGATATTTCACCCAGAACGGCAGGAACGTACGTAAAGCGTTTCTTCGCTCTCCACTGGAATTTTCCCGCATTTCCTCTGGTTTTTCTTTAGCGCGGTTCCACCCGATTCTCAAAAAATGGCGCGCCCACAAAGGCGTCGATTATGCCGCGCCCATGGGAACGCGGGTGAAAGCCACCGGCGATGGCGTTGTCGCGTTTGCCGGTGTACGGCGCGGTTACGGCAACGTTATCCTGTTGCGGCACCGCGGCGGATACGTCACGGTTTATGGTCATCTCCGGGGATTCGCCAAGGGCGTCCGCAAAGGCGCTACAGTCGCGCAGGGAGAAGTCATCGGCTATGTGGGCATGACGGGGATGGCGACCGGCCCCCATTTACACTATGAATTCCGGATCGCGGGAATTCAACGCAACCCGCTCACGATCTCCTTGCCCGCGTCGTTCCCCCTTGCCGCCCAGGACAAAGCCAGGTTTTCCCAGCTTTCCCGTCCTTATCGCGTTAAGCTCGATCTGCTGCACAGCACGAACTTGGCCACGCTTGAATAACATGCCGCCCCCGGGGGAAAACAGCGAATATTATATCGGCCTGATGTCGGGCACCAGCCTCGATGGTATTGACGGCGCCTTAATCACTTGCTCTGCTCAAGGACGCTGCCATCTGGCGCATACGGCGTATCAGCCGTTCGACGCCGAGTTACGCACGCAATTGCTGGCGCTGAGCCAGACAGCCGACAACGACTTGGAAAGCGCCGCACTCGCGGGAATTCGCCTTGCCCGGCGCTATGCGGAAACGGTGGCCCGGCTGCTAGCCGACACCGGCCTAACTCCCGCGCAAATTCGAGGGATCGGCTGTCATGGACAGACGGTGCGCCACCGCCCGGAACAGGGATTTTCCATCCAACTCGGCAACCCCGCGTTGCTTGCCGAACTCGCCGGCATCACCATCGTGGCCGATTTTCGAAGCCGGGACCTTGCGGCCGGCGGCCAAGGCGCGCCCTTGGTTCCCGCGTTTCATCAAGCCTATTTCAGCCAACCGCCCGCCAATCGGGTCATCGTCAATATCGGCGGCATTAGTAATCTCACGTATCTAACGGCTACGGGCGATACAGCGCTTGGTTTCGACTGCGGTCCAGGCAATCTTCTGCTTGACGCCTGGGCCGAG
Source organism: Betaproteobacteria bacterium (assembly GCA_003519965.1). Lineage (GTDB taxonomy): Bacteria > Pseudomonadota > Gammaproteobacteria > Burkholderiales > UBA9220 > UBA9220. The sequence goes on along the minus strand of DOVS01000183.1, from coordinate 597 downwards.
CGGCATTTGCACAAACCTTACGACCACGATGGCGCTTGGGCGGCGCGCGGAACGGTCATCCCGGAACTCCTGGCCGCATTGCACGCACTGCCGTTCTTCCACCGCCCTCCACCTAAAAGCACAGGCCGGGAAACATTCAATCTCGCTTGGCTAGATAAATGGCTAACAACGGATTACGCCGCAGCGGACGTGCAGGCCACATTGCTCCAGCTAACCGCGACAGCCATCGCCGACGCCATCCACGATTATTGCCCGCAGACCCAGGAAGTTTATCTTTGCGGCGGCGGCGCGCACAATTCGACGTTACGCCGCGCATTGGCCTCCCTGCTGCCGGGCGTTCCTCTTAAACTAACCGACGAACGGGGAATTGCCGCCGACTGGGTGGAAGCATTCGCCTTCGCCTGGCTAGCGCGGCAAACCCTGCACCATGCGCCCGGCAATCTACCGGCGGTAACCGGCGCGAAGCATCCCTGTATCCTGGGCGCAATTTACCTGGCGTAAAGAAGCAGGAGAAAATACAAAGGGGCGCGAATGCGCCCCTTCGTTTCCAACAACGGAAATTACGCGGAAAAAGAAGAAACGCAGCCGCAAGTAGAC
>DOVS01000096.1 GCA_003519965.1 Betaproteobacteria bacterium | reverse complement strand
CGCCAAAGACACCCCGCAAGCAACAGAAGTTTACGGCCATATTCTCAATTTCGCCGCGAAACTGCCGCTGCGCGAAATGGGCGTCATGCTCGTTTCCGATATGCATCGCGCCATCGGTCAACCGTTGTTCGGCGTCCCACAGTTCTCTCCCTGGGCGAACGCGGTCGCTGATTTGATGCTGTATGAAATGTAATCCATGGGCAAGACTGGCCGGGACATTAACACCAAATTAAGCGCGGCGCGCACGCGTCTCATTCTGGACAAACCATTTCTCGGCGCGCTGGTGCTGCGGCTGCCAATGGTCGCCGCCGACCCGAAGTGGTGTCCCACCACCGGCACCGACACCCGAAAACTGTACTACAATGCCGCCTACATCGACGCCCTATCCCTGGAACAAACCCAATTCGTGCTGGCCCATGAAGCGCTGCACTGCGCCTTATCTCACTTTGCACGCCGCAGCCATCGCGTCAAACAGCGCTGGGACATCGCCTGCGATCACGCCGTCAATCCGCTGTTGCGCAACGATGGATTAAAACCTCCGCCCGGCGTGCTAATAATGGATGAGTTCGACGGCATGACCGCCGAGGAAATCTATCCCTGCATCGATGAATCCAATACCGACCAGCCGATGGATAGCCATCTGTACGACAGCGAGGAGATTGGCGACGACAGCGGCGGCGAGCAAGGAGAGCAGCCGCGCCGCCATCGCGGAACGCACGCTGGCGAAGAAGACCCCAAGGCCGGCGCCAGCCGCCAGCAACCTCGACAGGACGAACAACAAGGCAGCGGGGCGGCGCAGCCGCCGCCGCTTTCCGCTAGCGCGCGTGACGCACTTGACCGGAAGTGGCGGCAATATCTCGCCTCCGCCGCCCAACAAGCGCAGCAGGCAGGCAAACTAGGCGGCGCCATGGCGCGTCTAGTAGACCACCTGTTGCAGCCCCGATTGCCATGGCGCATGCTGCTTGCCCAGTATCTGACCCAGATGGCGCGGGACGATTACAGCTACATGCGGCCTTCGCGACGCCACGGCGAGGTCATCTTCCCCTCCCTGCGCAGCGCCCAAGTCGATGTCGTGGTTGCACTCGATACCAGCGGCTCGATATCGGATTCCGAGCTGGCGGAGTTTTTAGCGGAAATTGACACGCTCAAGGGGCAACTACGCGCCCGCATTACGCTGCTTGCCTGCGACGCCCAATTAGCGGATGACGGCCCATGGCGTTTTGAACCCTGGGAACAATTTAAACTACCGCGTAAATTCGAAGGCGGCGGCGGCACCTGCTTCACGCCCGTATTCGACTGGATCGACCGTCAAGGCCAACGGCCCGACGTAGTGCTCTATTTTACCGATGCAGAAGGCGATTTTCCGCCACAAGAGCCCGCCGTGCCGGTCATTTGGCTGGTCAAAGGCAAGGCCCCCGTTCCTTGGGGCCGACGTATTCAACTCAATTAATCGAATGAACCCTTCCGCTTTATCCCACGAAGACACTCTGCGTCTCAACGTGCTAATGGCCGGCGAGGTTCAGGCCGTGCGTCTCGACGAAGCCCGCATGACGCTGCATGCGCTAACCGACCGTGGTGAAGCGGTCGTCCGCCTGACGCCCAATTGTGGTCCCGATCAATACCTACGCCGGGTGCGGGAGTTCCTTGGCGGCCATGTGCTCGGCTCGCCGGGGGGGTATCCGGTTTACCTTCAGCGCTGGACACGCATGGGGCAAGCGCGGGATAAAGGATTGGATAAGCTGCTGCTCCTCGGCGAACCGGAAGCCGTTATTTCCGCCGCGTATTCGTCGGGAATCACCGATGAGATCGCACGGCGCGCCTGGTGGGCAATGCCGGTTGCGGACAACGCCCGGCGCATGCTGGAGCGAGGCGCCGTCGCCCAGGGAAAAACCGGATCGGAATTGGCGGCGTTCTTGATCGAGCACCTGCCATTCGAAACGCAGCCTCATACCATTATCGATACGGTGCGCATCGTGCTTCAACCCGGTCTCATCACACCGGAGGCGCGCCGGCAACTTTGGAACAAAGGCCGCCACGACAACATTTACTATGTCGGATTCCTCGAGCGCCTGCCCGATAATCTGCCGGAACCCACCGTCCCGCATCAAGCATGGGCGGCGCTCTCGGTCAAGCTGGGCGCATCCGCCGATGCGGGCAATCCCTTCGCCCAACAATTACTGCGAACCTTAAGCGCTGGTGGACAAACCTTTCTTAAAACCGTGGATGAGGTGCTCCAGCGCCCAGCAGATCAAGACGTGGTCAACGCCGTGCTCAACGCCATCGCCCTCTATTTTTCCACCATCCGCGCCGCCACGCCCTGCCCCGCGGAAATATCCGCCATCATCCACGATAGCGGCGCGGATTGCGCCGGCCTCGCGCCACGATTGCAATCAGTGCTGGCCGCCGCACCGGAAATCGCAGCGGAGGCGCGCGCCATGCAAGTGCTGTCTTGCATCGATTCGGCGGTGGCGCGGCCGATCCTCTCGCGCACAACCGCCATCGGCACCTTAATGCGCCGCAAGCTGGAACCACTCGTTACGCCGCTACGGCGGCAAATCGCACAGTTACGCGGGCTCGGCGCATAAGTGTCATCCGCGCAAGAATCGGCAAGAGACGAAACAAAGCAGTGTCGCTTATTCCCCGGCGACCACTGCCGAGCGGTGGCGAAAAATCCATCACCGGGAATGCTGACCGGCTATTTTGAACAGGGCCGAGCGCCTCGCTGAATCGTTACGGTCGTTGTTTTGCACCCGGCACAGCCAACCGCGCCCTGTTCTTCGGCCCGCGAAAGACCATCGCGCAGAAAGTAGCCGTGACCGGCGGATGACGGAAACAATGCGGACGCCATCCGCCGAAACAACGGCTACCGGCGGCCAACCATTATAGATGGCCGTAGGAATGCAGCCCGGAGAGGAACATATTCACCCCGAGAAAAGCGAACGAGGTCACCAGCAAACCGCCAATCGCCCACCATGCCAGCACCGGCCCGCGCAATCCCTTAATCATGCGCAAATGCAGCCACGCGGCGTAATTCAACCACACGATCAGCGCCCAAGTCTCCTTGGGGTCCCATGACCAATAGCCGCCCCACGCCTCTGCCGCCCACAGCGAACCGAGAATCGTGGCGATGGTGAAAAACGCAAAGCCGATAGCAATGGATTTATACATTAAATCGTCAAGAATCTCTTCTTTCGGCAGGCGGTCGATCAACCAGCCTTTATTGACCAAAAGATAGGCTGCGCCGGCCATTGCCGCCACGGTAAATGCGCCGTAGCCGATGAAATTGGTCGGGACATGCAACTTCATCCAATAAGACTGCAACGCGGGCACCAATGGTTCGATACCGGCGGCGTGACGGTCGAAACCGTACCACAGCAAAAACGCCACCGCGGCGCTAATCACGGTTAGGACGAAGGCGCCGAGCTGGCGGTTACGGTAGCGCCCCTCGTAAAACAGGTAAATAAGCGAAGTCACGATGGCGAAGAGAATAAAAACTTCGTACAAGTTGCTAATCGGAATATGGCCGATGTCGTGGCCCATCAGATACGACTCGTACCAGCGCACCAACAGGCCGATCAACCCCATAGAGACGGCGCTCCAGGTCAAGCTGGAGCCCACCTTGGCGGCAAACGCCGAGCGGGCGATCAACCCTAGCCAATAAGCCCCCGTCGCCAGGACAAACAAGGCGCTCATCCACATGATGGCGGATTGGCTGGAAATGAGATACTTCAGCCAAAATACCTGCTCCGCCCGCGCAAGATCGCCATGGTACAAGCTAACGGCAAACAGACTGACCGCCGCGATCACTGCGACCAGCAGCCGCACCGGCTTCCAATACCAGCCTTCGATGACGAGGAGGCCGGCCACCAGACTCAAGATGCCCTTGGCAAAGAGCGCCATGTTACCGCCATAACG
>DOVS01000174.1 GCA_003519965.1 Betaproteobacteria bacterium | reverse complement strand
GGCCCCAACTCGCGCACCAAGGAAAGCGCCACCAGCACGCCCAGCGCCTGCTCCGAACCATAGCGCTGCAAGGTGTTGTACCCCTGCAATCCCAGCACGAAACCGACGAACAAGCCGGAAACCAGGATAATCAGCAGCGACAGCACGCCAATGGCGTAAACTTCCTTGATCACCATGCGGACGCGGCGGAAGCTCTCGCCGGAAAACGCCAACGTCAACAAGAGCAACCGGGTCGCGTAACCCAGCCGAAACAAGGCGCTAGTCACGGCATTGCCCAGCCTGCGCAACCAATCGAACGCCCGCATCCCCGTCATCGGCGGCCCAGCCCCATGTCGGCGGCCAGCGGCTCGGCCGGGTAATGAAATGGAACCGGCCCGTCAATCTCGCCATAAACGAACTGATGAACGAACGACGAGGCCGAATCGCGAATCTCATCCGGCGCTCCCTGCGCCACGATCCGTCCGTCGGAAACGAAATAAATGTAATCGACGATTTGCAACGACTCTTGCACATCGTGGGTCACCATGATGGACGTCGCGCCCAGCGCGTCATTCAAGCGGCGAATCAAATTACCAGTCACTCCTAGGGAAATCGGGTCGAGTCCGGTAAACGGCTCGTCGTACATAATGAGCATCGGGTCCAACGCAATCGCCCGCGCCAGCGCCACCCGCCGCGCCATGCCGCCGGACAAATCGGCCGGCGTCAAACCATGCGCGCCGCGTAAGCCAACGGCGTTGAGCTTAAGCAACACTAGGTCGCGAATCATGCTCTCCGGCAAGCCGGTATGCTCGCGCAAAGGGAACGCCACGTTGTCGTACACCGATAAATCGGTGTACAACGCGCCGAATTGGAACAACATCCCCATGCGGCGGCGCAAAGCGTACAGCGCTTTATGGCGCAATCGATTCACCACCTCGCCATCCACCGTCACCGTGCCGGCGGAAGGCTTCAACTGGCCGCCGATCAACCGCAGCAAGGTTGTTTTACCGCTGCCGCTGCCGCCCATAATAGCCACCACCTTACCACGGGGAATGGATAAATTCAGCTCCTGGATAACGGGACGCCGGTTATAGGAAAAACTCAACCGGTTGAGTTCAATCAACGCGTCGGACGACATGGCGGATCTGGCGACTCTCGGCAAAGCGCTATATTCTAATCGAGCCGCGCACGATTGCAATAACCCTAGCCGCCCAGCGCCTCTAGTAAATGATGAACCGGATCGAGCTGCGCCGGATCGTCGCCGATCAAGAACAGCGGCGCGGCGGATTCGGGCAACGCCTGGAGCCGCCGCGCCAGCGCGGCGACATCGACCGGCCCCGTCAGCCGCAGCAACCGCTCCCCGCCATCCTCCGCCCCGATAACCACGCCCAAGCGCGGCGCCAACCGCTCCATCCGTTTCCGGTCCTCCGCGGACTCCCCCCGAGGATTGCCCTCCAGCACGAAACGAAAAGCGGGATACGTGTCTTCCGCCACCCAGCGGTCAAGCACCGTCATCTCGCGCAATCCCCACTGCGCATAAGATAAATAAACGCACGTGAAAAAATAACCGTAGTAGCTCAAACGCCAATCCGGGGGTAAATCGGCGGGGTAAAACGCCGCCTCCCAAGGCGCGTCCTCCCAGCCGCGGCACCCTAGGTAATAACGATATGCGTAGCCGTCGTCCATCGCGCCATTATAGCCAAGGCGTGACGATAACGCCTTCCCCGGCGATTGGCTTTGGTGATAAATTAGCAACTGTCCATCCGCCCACCGAAACTTATTGCCGTCAATGTCCGCTGCTCTTTCGTTTCACCACGTCCGCAAAGGGTTTACGCAAACCCCGGTGTTAGCCGACATCGAACTGACGATACCGGCCCATGAAACTTTTGGCCTGGCGGGAATGAACGGCGCGGGGAAAACCACGCTGATCCGCTCGCTGCTCGACTTGTGCGCCATCGACAGCGGCGCCATTGAAATTTTCGGCGCCAATCACAGGCGCACCGCGGCGCGGCGCCCGCTGGCTTTTCTGCCGGAACGCTTCGCGCCGCCTTATTATCTTACCGGCGCGGAATTTCTGCGCTACATGCTGCGCCTTCACGACCGGCCTTACGCCGCCGAGGAGGCGAGGGCCATGTTTACCGCGCTGGACCTAGAACCCGCCGCGTTACGCCAACCAGTGCGCACTTACTCCAAGGGGATGACGCAGAAACTTGGGCTTGCCGCCGTATTCTTGAGCCGCAAGCCGTTACTGGTGCTGGACGAACCGTTCAGCGGACTGGATCCGAAGGCGCGCGCCCTGGTCAAGCAACACTTGCTGCGGCGCCGCGCGGAAGGCGGCGCCCTGTTTTTCAGCACCCACACGCTCTCCGACGTAGAGCAATTGTGCGACCGCATGGCGATTCTGCATCATGGCGCATTGCGATTTGTCGGCGCCCCAGAGGCATGCCGCCGCCATTTCGGCGCCGATAGCGTGGAAAACGCCTATCTCAACTGTATCGGATAGCGGCGCCGCCGCTTGCGGAAAGGAGCGTTAACCGCTGTATGTACCATGACTTTTTCGGGATCGACGCCCCCCCATTCAAAATCACGCCAAACCTGGGCCTGTTTTACAGCGGCGGCAACCGCGGCGCCATTCTCGACGCCCTGCACTACGCCGTCGCTAATGGCGAGGGCATTATCAAGGTCGTCGGCGAAGTGGGCAGCGGCAAAACCATGCTGTCCCGAATGCTGGAAAGCCGCCTGTCCGCTAATATTGAGACTATTTACATCGCGAATCCCAGCCTAAGCCGGGACGAAATTCTCTACGCCGTCGCCGCGGACCTCGGCATTCCGTGCACCGGCCAGCGCACGACCCTAATCGTCCGCGAACTGCAAAACCGCCTCATCGAAAAACACGCCGCCGGCCGCCAGGTGGTTGTATTCATCGATGAAGCGCAGGCGATGCCGATTGAAAGCTTGGAGGAAATTCGTCTGCTGTCCAACCTGGAAACCAGCACCCACAAACTGCTGCAAATCGTCTTATTCGGTCAACCGGAATTGGACGCGCATCTCAATCTTCCCCAAACCCGGCAGATCCGGGAGCGCATCACCCATAATTTCCACCTGTCGCCCCTCGCCAAACCAGACATCCAGAATTATCTCATGTTCCGCCTGCGCGCCGTGGGTTACCGCGGTCCCGACGTTTTTACGCCAGAAGCCGTTCAACGCATCGCCCGCGCCTCCCTCGGACTGATCCGCCGTATTAACATACTG
>DOVS01000260.1 GCA_003519965.1 Betaproteobacteria bacterium | reverse complement strand
AATTCGTGTTACGCCAGCAATCCACGCGGCCGCTGCTCTTCATTGCCGGTAATAGCGGCTTCGCGCCGATAAAAAGCTTGGTGGAGCACGCCATCGCCCTCGACCGGACGGGATCGATCACGCTTTATTGGATCGGAAGCAGCGAGCGCGATTTGTACATGCGCAATCGTTGCCGCGCCTGGGCGGACGCCTTGGATAATTTCCATTTCACCCCCTTCGTGGCGGATAGCGCCGATTTTCTTCACGAGATCGAACGCATTGCGGCGGAATACCCGCAACTGTCCCATGCCGATATTTATGTCGCCGGTCCGGAAGCGCTGGTAGGCGCGGCCCTGCAAGTGTTGCCGGCGCGAGGAGCCGTCATCGGGCGGTTGCTGACCGAGGCGGTTTATTAAGCGAGAGAAACAGAATGACCAAGCCCTTTGCCGAAAGCAGCGAGCAAAATAAAGAACCGATCCTGGCGGTATTGCGGGACGTTTTCACGGCGCCGGGGAGCGTGCTGGAAATCGGCAGCGGCACTGGTCAGCACGCGGTATTCTTCAGCGCTCGGCTGCCGCATCTGATATGGCGGCCGACGGAACTGGCCGAGAATCTGCCGGGTATTCTCGCCTGGATGGAAGACGCCGAGTCGGCGAATATCGAGCCGCCGATAGAACTCGACGTGCGTTGGGCGCACTGGCCGGTGGCGGAGGCCGACGGCGTATTTTCCGCGAATACCGTCCACATCATGGGCTGGCCCCAAGTGGAGCATTTGTTTCGCGGCGTGGGGCAGGCGCTGACGGCGGACGGGGCGTTCTGTCTTTACGGCCCATTCAATTACGGCGGGCGCTATACGAGCGACAGTAACGCGCGCTTTGACGCTTGGCTCAAAGCACGCGATCCGGTGAGCGGCATCCGCGATATCGAGGCTCTCGCGCAATTAGCGGCGCAGTCGGGCCTTAGTTTGTGGCGCGATTATCCGATGCCCGCCAACAATCGCATCCTCGTGTGGCGCAAGGACTGAACCACGGCTAACGCCCCCGTTTGGCAGTAGGCGCCGATATTATGGGGCGCGCTAAGCGAAATCTTGATGGGGCTTCTCTTCCGGGTCGCCTCCTCCAGGCGTTGTTGCCTTGCGCTTAATTGAAGAAGCTTCGCGCTGCTTCGTAGTGCTTGGAGAAGTACGGGGAGTTTAAGTTGCTGATTTCGATTTTGCCGTTGGTGTGGGGGGCGTGGATAAAACGGTGGTTGCCGATGTAAATGCCCACATGAGAATAAGGGCGGTGCAACGTGTTAAAAAACACCAAATCGCCGGGCTTTAGTTCGGCGCGGGAAATCTTACGGCCCATCCGCGCCATTCGATAGGCGTTGTGCGGTAAGTTAATGGCGGCGGCGTTGCGGTAAATGTAACGCACCATCCCGCTGCAATCCAGACCGCTTGCCGGATTGCCGCCGCCGAAACGGTAATCGATCCCGATTAATCCGAAGGCGTACAGGACGATATTCTGTCGGCTGGTTTTATCCTGTATGTTGTCCTGGCGCACGATAGGTTGCGGGGAGGCGGCCAGAGGCGGGTTGTTGCTTAAGGGTTGTTGCGGGGAGGCGGCGCAGGCGGAAAGCAGCGAAGAAACCATGAACGCCAGTGTGAGCCGGTGTGTGCTCCGAAAAGCGGACGGATAGTACATGGGGCGCGCTCCTGAAACCCGTTAATCTCGTCAACTATTCAGATGAATTATAAACTATTTTTACTAACATAATGATTATTAAAAATATCGCTTCATTTCTAGTAATATAATGGTGTCGCTGTTTTGGCCTTAATGCCGAAGGAACCCGATCTGAATCTTGGAGTCTTAGCTGTTGTTAATGACACTGAGAAACAGGAGTGGGGAAATGAATTATCTTGAGGCCGAGAACCAAGTGCAACAGTCGCAACAGCAATTCCAAACAGTCATTCAGCAGTTCCAGAATGTCGCCCAGAAAGTGCGCGCCGCCGCCCCCGATGAAGCCACGGGCCGGGAATGGGCGATGGATCTGCGTGAAATCGCGCTGGCCGTGCAGAGCCAGAACCAGGCAACGGTCGCGCTGGTGCAGCAAATGGCGGAATATATCAGAACCTTAGAAACTCAATTGGACACGCATCCCAATCCCACGGTGCAGCCACGGGGCTGGAATCGATTGGGCGCCTCGTCGTCTGGCGGAGGGTTCTTGGGTAACTTGACCGCCGGGTTAGGGATGGGCGCCGGGTTCGCCGTAGCCGAAGATGTGGTCAACGATCTGTTCAGCGCCTTCTAAAATGCGCTATCAGCGCGTTAGGCGGCGGTAGATGTCGGCTATTTTGAGCGGCAACTTGGGCACTGCATCGATGACGATATAGTTGGCCGCGCCGTAAAGGTGGGGTAGATAGGTTCTGGCCTCGGTGTCGAGCGTGATGCAAAAGGGGTGAACGCCGCTGCGTTTGGCCTCTTGCAGCGCTTTGCGGGTGTCCTCGACGCCGTAAGGACCGCGGTAGCCGTCGTGATAGTCGTCGGGCTTGCCGTCGGATAAGGCGACCAGTAGTTTCGTGCGCGCATCCACTGCGTTCAGCAAGTGCGTGAGATGACGAATGGCGAAGCCCATACGGGTATATTCCTGAGGGCGAATGCCGCTGATGCGGGCGCGCACCGCTTCATCGTAAGGTTCGCCGATCTGTTTGATACGGTAGAGTTCGCAGCGTTTGCGCGTGATGCCGGAAAATCCGTAGATGGCGTAGCGGTCGCCTAGCGTTTCCAGCGCCTCGCAGAGCAGCACTAAGGCTTCGCGCTCAGCGTCGTTGATCCAGCCCTTGGTGGAGCCGCTC
>DOVS01000041.1 GCA_003519965.1 Betaproteobacteria bacterium | reverse complement strand
AGAAGAATGCACCCATTCCATCGTCATTCCTTTATTAGTTCGGCTAAATGATGCCGATGCTGTTCAAACTCACGCTCGAAATCCAGCGCCTTGCGATTGCTCGACATCGCGAAAAAGATGTCGCCACCGTCCGGTTCGACCAGCAACCAAATCCTGCGTTCCCGGATATAGAACATAAAAAACACGCCCAGCACCAACAGCAGCGACCCGGAAAACACTACATTTTTCCCGGGAGAGCGAGTCATTTGCAATCCCGTTGCCTGCACTTGCTTAAAGCGAGTCAACTGCAAATACACCGGCGAACCGTAAAAGAAGCTGTCGCTAAACGCCGTGAGGCTATCGCGCACGAACTGCACGCTGCGCCGGCCCACTTTCGCAGGCGGCAGACCTGCGTCGGCCCGCGATAGCTGATAAGCTTCGAATGCTGCGTTTTCCAGCACCTTCAGATAGGTGCGAACCGCCTTTTCCCGATCCTTGGCGGGAACGCTTTTCTCGATGAAGCGGGCCAAGGTATCGTACCCGCCGCGCGCGAATATTTGCAATACCCGCTCTGTGCTGCTAATAAACTTCTTCTCCATCCCGGGAGCGATGCGCTGTCCCTGCAGCGCGTGCTGGGCGAAGCGGCTGGCGATCTCACGCCATTTGGCGGGATTAATTAATAGGGCGCGCAGCCGCATGTAGCCATCGATGGACTGGTTTTCGTCGGCGGGAAAGCGGATATAGCTAAACGGCTGGGCGGGGCTTGCGCGCTCGCCGCTAAGGAAAAAACTGCGCCCGTTGATCTGGACAGGCGCTAGGTAATTATCATACTCCACCGCTTGCCCTTGCGCATTGCGCAACTTGAAATGCACACTGGGACCAATGTTATGCGAATCCTTATGCTCTCCCTCATCCACGCCGTCGCCGAACATCCCTTGGAGCGTTGGCCAAAAACCTTGTGGTTTGGCGGCGGCGTTACTGCCGCCGCCGAGGTTTTCCACGTTAAATAGACGGAAATCGGTAAATTCCACGGAGTATTTCATATTGCCGTTAGAGAGTTCGGCGTCCTGATTAATCGCGCCATGGAACGGGAAAGGCTTCGACTCGGGGGAAAACAGGTTCCATCCCTGGAAAGTAAGATGAGAGCCGCCATCCTGGAAACTGGCTTGATAAATCGCCACGCCCCGATAAATCAAGGGATGATTGACGGTAATCGTATGGGTAAATGATCGGCCGGTCGCCTTATCGGTGATTTCGACGGTGCTGGCGAAGGTTCTAGGCTGGCCGGTGGGGTAGTGTTTGATGAAAAATTTAATCAGCTTGATGGAAAACGGTAATTCCTGCACCAGGTATCCCGACCCTTGGCTGATAAAGATAAAGTCCACGCCCTGCCCTTCAGGGATCACCACGTTACCGCGGAACGAGAGGTTGGCGGAACTGAGCCGGCTTTTTTCCGGCACCTGATTGACCGGAATATTATTATTCTCGATCGCCTTAACGCCCAGCACCTCTTCGACCTTAAGCGGAATGTTGCCGTCAATCAAACCGCCAAGGCAAATCACGACAATCGCCAAATGGGCGAAAATATACCCTAGCCGCCGGTAACTTCCTTTTTTGGCGGCGATCAGTACACGCCCCTCCACTCGCGGATTGGTTTTGTAGCGATAGCCGCGCCGCGCCAAGTACTCGGTAAGCCGCGCCACGCTCACCGGGTGAGCGACGCGCCATTCCGCTTTGTGCGCAAAATGGCGCAGAGAGGTTTCGGTGGCATGCTCGCGGAAGGAGCGCATCTCGCGCAACATCAACGGTAGGTTACGGTAAATACACAGGCTGGTGGATAACACCAAAAATAGCAGGATGAGGATAAACCACCAGGCATGATACACATCGTACAATCCCAGTTTGCCGAACGCGGCGAACCAAAAGCGGCCAAACTCGAACTCGTAATCCGAGTACGGCTTATGCTGCTGCAACACGGTGCCGATTATCGATGCGATCGCCAGCATGGAAAGCAGGCTGATCGCAAAACGCATCGAGCTTAATAGCTCATACAACGACTGGAGGGGGGAATGGCGATGTTTCGGCACGGCTAGCCTTGAATTCGTGAATTACAGACAATGAAAGGGTGACCAAAAGCCACCCTTTCCTTTCCGGCGAAAACGACGGAACGCGATTTAGTGCAATGCGGCGATATATTGCGAGACGGCGGCGATTTCCGGATCGGTCATTCGCAACGCGATCTGGCGCATCATCTTGTTCGGGTCGTTAGCGCGCGTCCCGGCGCGGAACGCCTTGAGCTGAGCGGCGATATACGCGGCATGCTGCCCGGCGACCCGCGGGAATAAAACGGGGATCCCGGCGCCATTCGGACTATGACAACCCATACATGCGGGCACGCCGGTTTCCGCCACGCCGCCGCGATAGATTTTCTCGCCCGCAGCAATCAGTTTCGGGTTAGTCGCGCTACCCGGTTTCTCTTGCTGGGCGGAGAAATAGGCGGCCAGACCCTGGATATCCTCGGCGGACAGCGACATCACCATCGCCGACATAATCGCGTTTTTCCGTTTACCCGACTTGAAGTCGTGCAATTGCTTTGCTAGGTAGGCCTCGTGCTGGGACGCCAGCTTAGGATAGAGCGGGCTAACGCTATTGCCGTTCGCACCATGGCATGCCGCACAAACGGTGCTCGCGGTTTTCTGCGCCTTGACCGAAACGCTGCTATTATCCGCATAAGCAGATGATGCCGCGACCATGCCGATCACCGCAGCCATCGCTAAAACTTTTTTCATCGCCTTGCTCCTCCCTAGTCTAAATCTGAAAATAGTAAGTTTTAACCAAAATTACGCTATCATGCCAGGCATGTCCTTGTTCCACCGCTTGCACTTCCTGACCTCCGCCCACGATTTACGCGATTTGCCGCCGCCCCAGGGCGCTGAAATCGCCTTCGCCGGCCGCTCAAACGCCGGCAAATCCAGCGCAATCAACCTGTTAGCCAACCATAACCGATTAGCCTTCGTCAGCAAGACACCCGGGAGAACACAACTCATTAATTTTTTCCGCCTGGATGATGACCGCTTTCTGGTGGACCTGCCTGGCTACGGTTACGCCAAGGCGCCGGAAGCAACCCGCCGCCACTGGCAACACACCCTAAGCGCTTATCTTTCCAGCCGCAGCGCCTTGTGCGGCCTCGTCTTAATTATGGACGCCCGTCATCCCCTAACCTTACTAGACCGGCAAATGCTGGACTGGTTCACCCCGACTGGCCGGCCAGTACACATCTTGCTCTCCAAGGCCGACAAGTTAAGCCGCCAGCAAGCCTTGAAAACGTTGCGTACAGTGGAAGAAACACTTCAGCGCACTTATCCTAATTGCACCGCCCAGCTTTTTTCCAGCCTCAAACGCAGCGGAGCGGAACAGGCAAGAACAGTCATCGCCGCGTGGCTGGGGCTGACCGATACAGCCCCCTCGTCCTCCCATAAAAAACCCCCGGTTAAAGGGGAATAAAACCGGGGGTGTAAAAAGCCTTAAATTGGGATTAAGGCGCCCGCTCAGGGAGGGAAAGCGGGAGACGGAACCGTTCCGTCTGCTAACTTCGAGTCATTTCGCCGCGCGGAAGTTCCTCCCGTTTTTGAAAAAATCCACGAGTTGATGAATTTCAAAATTTAACCGTGCCGAGGAACGGGATATACGTGCGTGCGCTTAGCCGATGCATAAAGCACCGCTTCGCTCGGCTTTTGTATGGTCGTGTTGCGCGAAATGGTTAGACGTTACTGTTCCCACGGCCATGCGTTGGTTTTTATCGACTTGCTCTTTTCTTGGCTGAATATATTCAGTAGCGCCGAATATAGCAGATCAAAATTCAAATCCGGAACAGGTTTGCCATCGACCGTTACTTTGCTGAATGTCACATCGTGAGCAAAAAAATCATGTACGGCCTCACCCCGAAGTTTTTCATAAGAAATCGCAGCGATTGTGCTTTTGAAGAGATAATCTCGAAACCATTCTCTCTGGCGTGTTGACAAAATAGGCAAAACTTCAGCAAGTACGACTTGTTGCGGTTGCAATGTATTGCCAAAACGCTCGATGAGCGATTTTATTTTTTCAAATCGCCCGTAAATAATTTTATATTATCCAGAACACGAACTAATTGTCTCGGATGAACTAAAGAAAAGAGTGGATTTCCACCTTCCTCTTCAAGAATTTTTGCATAGTTCTTTGCTTTGCTGTCGGACGAGGGATACTTCTGGCTCCCGAGCGCCTCTGTATAACAGCAGCAAAGTATCAGCGCCTCGTCTCGGTGATCGTCTTGGTGCAATTGTTTTAGAAATGCAATTTTGGTATCTAGAGAGTCAAAGTAGGCCCCAATCATGAACGCCTTATCAGCCCCGTTTTTCAAGATAGCTTCCTCCTTCGATCAAAACACCCAACACTAACCATCCGGCGCTATAATGCCCATTCCCAAACAAAACCGCCGACAAAACCTATGCATGTCCTTGGCCGCTTTCCTTCCCGCCGTCCACGCCGTATGCGGCGCGATGCGTTTTCCCGCCGTTTGATGCGCGAACATACGCTTTCCACTGCCGATCTGATTTATCCGGTTTTCGTTATAGCGGGGAAAAACCGCACCGAGGACATTCCCTCCATGCCGGGCATATTCCGCCAAACAGTGGACCAATTGTGTCACCAGGCGGAGGCCTGTCTCCATGCCGGCATCCCCGCCATCGCCTTGTTTCCGGTAGTCGATTCCGCCCTGAAAAGCCCCGATGCCGCCGAGGCGTTCAACGAAGACGGCTTAGCACCCCGGACGATACGGGCGCTGAAGCAGCGGTTTCCCGAACTCGGCATCATTACCGATGTCGCCCTAGACCCTTATACCAGCCATGGACAAGACGGGCTGATCGATGACCGCGGCTATGTGCTCAACGACGAAACCATCGCCGTGTTAATCCAGCAAGCGCTTACCCACGCCGACGCCGGCGCCGACGTCGTGGCGCCGTCCGATATGATGGATGGGCGCATTGCCGCGATACGGGATGCTTTGGATCAACACCG
>DOVS01000103.1 GCA_003519965.1 Betaproteobacteria bacterium | reverse complement strand
GCCGTCAATCTCGGCCAATCCGGCTTGCGCGGACCTTCCGAAATCGTCGTGGCCGCCGCTACAGCGTCCGTCGATGCGCCGGCGCTAGCCACCCAAACCCTAGCGGGCGGCGCCGACGGCGCGGCCACCATCACCGGCGCCACCTTAGTGGGTTCCGACATCACGCCGCGCAGCGGCATGTACGCCTTGCGCGGCACCCTGGCCAGCATCGCCATGCTGACCGATTGCGACGACGCGTCCACCTGGTCGCTGCAAGTCGCTTTTGGTTTGTCCGAAGGCGTCTACATGGTTGCGACCGGCCCGGTGGGCGACACCATTAGCAACGCCATCGCCGCCAAGAGCACGGCGGGCGTCGACTCCTACGCCATGAAACTGTTGTTTGGCGACTGGTGCTACTTCAACGACACCGTTAACGGCCAAATCCGGCTGATTTCTCCCCAAGGGTTCGCCGCCGGCCGGCTCGCCAACCTGTCGCCGGAGCGATCCAGCTTGAATAAACCGCTGTACGGCATTGTCGGCACCGAGAAATCCAGCCAGAACCTCACCTACTCCACGGCGGAACTGGGGCAATTGGCGCAAGCGGGCATCGATGTCATCGCCAATCCCGCGCCTTACGGCAACGTCTACGCCGTGCGCATCGGTCACAACACCAGCAGCAACGCAGTGACCAATGGCGACAACTACACCCGCATGACCAACTACATCGCCTACACTCTGAATTCCGGGATGGGTAAATTCATTGGCCAATTGCAGTCGGAAACCATACGCCGCAACGCGGCCGCCACCATCAGCAGCTTCCTCGCCAACATGGAGCAGCAAGGCATGATCGGATCGGTCAATGGCGGCTCGGCCTACAGCGTCCAGATCGACGCCGCCAACAACCCCATGTCGCGCGTCGCCCTGGGTTATCTGCAAGCAGACGTCAAAGTCATCTACCTGTCGGTGATCGAGAAATTCCTGATTAACGTCGAAGGCGGCCAATCGGTGCAAATTTCCCGGCAATCCACGCAAACCCAATAAATTTCCCTGAGGAAACGTTTAAATAGGAGAACACTATGTCAGTTAATGGATTTTCGGTGGGCCGCGATATTTCGCTGGACATCGTCGGGCCGGACGGCCCCTTGCGCTTCGGCTTAATCACCAGTTTCACGACGAAACCGGACATGGTCGACCATAAAGTGAAAGGGCTGGACGGCATTACACAGCACGTGCGTTTCTACGACGGCTGGTCCGGTTCGTTCGAGATCGAACGCCAAGGCAGCATGGTGGACGACTACTTCGCGCAACTCGAAGCCGATTATTACGCCGGCAAGAGCGAATCGAACTGCACGCTGACCGAAACCATCACCGAAACCTCGGGCGCGGTGAGCCAGTACCGTTACCTCGGCGTGCTGCTTAAGCTAGACGACGCCGGCGCATGGAAAGGCGACAGCACCGTCAAGCAGAAAATCGCCTTCATGGCCTCGCGCCGCGAAAAGGTGGCGTAAATGAGCGAGCACGTCAACGTCACCCTCAACCCCAGCGAACAAATCATCGCCCAAGCGAATACCGAAGCGGTCGTCGACGACGAAAACGGGCGGCGGATTACGCTGAAAAAACCCGGCGTGCTTGCCCAATACCGCTTGATCGAAGCGCTGGGAGACGCCGCCAAAAACGACGTGTACATGGGCATGGTGCTGCCGCTGATCTTCGTCGCCGCCATCGACGGCGATCCCGTGTTTCAGCCGGCGAGCAAACGCGAAATCGAAGCATTGATTCAGCGCCTCGACGAAGCGGGCGTCAGCGCCGTCATGAACGGCGTTAGCGCGCATTTCGGCGAATCCGATGCGGAAGCGGATCAGGCGGCGCTAAAAAAGTAGCCACCGCCGCGCCGATCCGGGAATGCCTGTGGCTGGTGAAAAACGGCGTTCCGTTCGACGTTGCGTTTTCTCTCGACGGCGTGACTCGGGCGGGCTGGTGCATCGTCTTTTCCGAAATGGAGGGCGCGCGCTTCGACTGGGCCGCCATGGATTTTGAAAAGGAAGCGTCATGATTCGTGAATTTCATCATCTCGCCCGCTTTGCGGCGCAGCGGGCGGCGGAGGAAGCGGCGGGCGGCGGGCGCACCCATCCCGTAAACGGCGGCGCGCCGTCAGCGGCGCTCGCCGTTTTTGCGCCGCGTCGCGGCCATCCGCCGCAGCGCCCACAACCCGAAAGCAACACACGCTATGTTTAAAGCCCATAAACACGCCTTCAGCGCATTGCATAACGGCTTGCATCGGATCGCCGGTCCTATCCACACCGCTAACCGAGAGGCCAAAAAGCTGAAGGCGCACCTCGAACGACTGCAAACCGTGGGCGAGCAAGTCCAAAGCATAAACGAGGATGTCAAATCCATCTGGAGCTGGCTGGCGCCGGCAGTGGCCTACAGCCACGCGCTCGCCCAAGTCAAACGGCTGGGGCTATCGCCGGTGGAAATGCGGCAAGCCAAAAACGCCGCCTGGCGCAACACCCAAGCGATACCCACATCGACGGCGGCGGAAAACTTGCGCGACTTCGCCGTCTTGCGGCGGCGGCTGGGCAATACCGCCGCGGCGTTGCGCCTGCTGCCCATCGTCGAGCGCACCAAGGCGCTGACGGCGGCGGCGCCGGAGGGCGGCGGCGCGTTCATCGGCTGCGATCTGCCGGTCTTACGGCAATCGG
>DOVS01000290.1 GCA_003519965.1 Betaproteobacteria bacterium | reverse complement strand
AAGCGCCGATCACGCCGGAAAACAACCCCAGCAGCAGATACCAGAGCAATTCTCCGCCCCGGTCGAAGCTAATCCCCGATGGCAGCACAAACAATGGGGCCCAGCCGACAAACGCGCCGGTCACCGCATAGGCTACCGCGGAAGCGAGAATCGTGAAAATCAGCGCGCCGCCCTCGAACGCCATGCCCGAATACAGGATTTCGACGCCGAAAACGGCGGTGCCCAAAGGACTCTTGAAAATAGCCGACAGCCCCGCCGCCATTCCCGCCAGCACGAGATAGCGCCGTTCATCCTCGGGAAGCTTCAAAAAAGCGCCTAACACCGACCCAATGCCGGCTGCGATTTGCGCCGTTGGCCCTTCGCGGCCCGCCGATCCCCCCGAACCAATGGTAATCGCGCTCGCAACCGCCTTAATCCATGGAATTCTCGCTCTGACACGCCCCCCCAAGCGGTGGTAGGCCTTAACCGCGGCGTCGGTGCCATGCCCTTCCGCCTCGGGCGCCCAAGTATAAACCAAGACGCCAGAGAGCAAACCGCCCAGCGTCGTGGCGACGGGAATCCACCAGTTCGGTTTCCACGAAGGCGCGCTTGCGGCGGCATGCGCCTGCGCAACCGTCAGAAACGAATGGCCGGTAATCGGAATCAGAATCCAGATTTCGGCTAAATGCAGCAACCATAAAAAAAACTGCGCCGCAAAAGCGCCCACGACGCCAAGGAGGAGACTTAAAAGAACCAACCGGGTGGTACGATCTAATCGCAAAAGCCAATTCATATGTTCCCCAAAGAATTTTTTGAGCTTGTTCTAATAAAAAAAGCGTTATTAATCACTTTGCTGAGAAACGGCTATGGACACCGAATGCTAACCACTGTCTTACCGTTAACCTGTCGAATTCTACTCCCTTCGGATAGGGTGCGCGAATACGCGCCTTGAGCATGAACGCGGGTTTTCCGGTGTTTTTCATCCGCACGGCAGACGAGGATCATGCCGCGCATCGGGCTAATCGCGCTGCCGTTAGCACCGGGCGATTCAAGCCGGGATGCCGGCGGCGGCGTTCGATTCGGCGCATCGAAAACCGCAAACACACGCATCGAATCGATGACGCCGGAAAATCGAACGGGCCATGCCGCGCAAACCATGGACTCGCCGAGCAACAACGCCAATCGGCAATAGCGGCCGCGCAGTCAAATGCGAGACGGGCAATGGGCGCAAGGCCAAACAAACCATCGGCAACGACAATCGGCGCACGCATGAAATGCGCGCATTTTACTGCGAAAAAAAAGCAAATTTTATTTGCCTGATCGCGGGTTAGTGAATATATTGAATAAGGGGGAGGATAAAGCCATGCGTTGACACAGCAGCAATGACAAGGGGAATGACCCGATGGCGCAGCTGAATTACGACGAAGCGATCGCGATAACCCGCGAAATTCATTGGGTCGGCTTTCATGGCGAGCCAGCGCGTTTGCACTGCAATCCCTATCTATTGATCGACGAGCAAGACGTGTTGTTTTTCGATCCGGGGTCCATCCCGGATTTTCCCGTCATCATGCGCAAGGTCATCGACCTGGTTAACCCCGCGCACATCTCATTCGTGGTCGCCTCTCATCAAGACCCCGACGTCTGCGGCAACCTGCCGGTGCTGGAAGACATTATCAATCGCGACGACCTGCGTATCGTCGCGCATAACAATACGATCCAACTGATTCGCCACTACGGATTACGCTCCACCTATTACCCCGTCGAATCCCACGAGGCTAAGCTGACCTTGAGGAGCGGGCGGGTGCTCGAATTCCTGCACACCCCGTATTTGCATTCCCCCGGCGCGATCATGACGTATGACCCGAAAACCAAAAGTCTCTTTACCAGCGACGTCTTCGGCGCCGTCTCCGACAACTGGTCCTTATTCGCCCAAGGGGACTTTCTCAACCCGATGAAAGCATGGCATCAAACCTATATGCCGAGTAACCGGCTGCTTAGCCGCTGCATGGAGCGCATCGAAAAACTAGAGATCGAGCACATCCTCCCCCAGCATGGCTCTATCCTGGAAGGCGCGCAGGTTCAGCAAGCCATCGCCTATCTAAAAGCGCTCCCCTGCGGCGTCGATTTAGCGGCGGAACCGTAAATGACGGAAAATTTAGCCCAAGTCGGCGCGCGCCATGTGGACGAAGTGCGTCAAGTGCATCGCCAACTCATCGAGCGGGCGTTGCACATGCGCTGTCTCGGCTATCTTGCCCAAGTCAAAGCGCGTTTACTGACGGAAACGCTATTTGAAATCGACCAAAGCAAAAAGCACCTACTATCCGCCCATCAGGAAATGACGCAGCAGCAAGCGTTTATCGCCCAGCAGAAAGACGGGCTAGAACGCACTAACCAAACGCTGCGGCAAATTCAAGGAGAACTGGAGCAACGGGTAGCGGCGCGCACTGCCGACTTGCTACAAACGAATCGTGTGCTCCAACAGGAAATCGAAGACCGCAAGGAGGCCGAAGTCCGGCTGCAAGACAGCGAACAGCGCTTTCGCGAGCTGCTGGAAACCGCGCCGGACGCGATGGTGATTATTAAGGAAACCGGTGAAATCGTACTAGCCAACCGGCAAGTGGAACGATTGTTCGGCTACCCGCGGAAAGCGCTCATGGGACAACCAATCGAGAAACTGCTGCCCAAGGCGCTGCACGGCAACCACCGGCGCCACCGTGAACAGTACCTACGTCAGCCCGCCATCCGCCCCATGAGCGAGCGCCGCGACCTATATGGGCA
>DOVS01000155.1 GCA_003519965.1 Betaproteobacteria bacterium | reverse complement strand
CCCGCCATGTCTTAAATCTTCAGCCGCTCGACCGGCGTCCCCGCGACCAAGTGGCGGTCGATGATTTCATCGATGTCTTCTCGATCCACGTAGGTGTACCACACCGCCTCGGGATAAACCACCAGGACCGGCCCTTCGCTGCAGCGGTCCATGCAGCCCGCAAGGTTGATCCGTATTTTTCCGCGCCCGTTAAGATCCAGCGCCTTAATCCGTTTTTTCGCATAATCCCGCATCGCCCGCGCGTCGTGATCGCTGCAACAAGCCGCGCCGTCTTCTCGTTGGTTGGTACAGAAAAATACGTGTTTTTGATAATAACTCATGAAGGGTCCTGTTCTTCGACAACCGGAATTATGCGCTTGCACGCATCGGCCCGCCTTCCGCACACTGCGTTTGCGCGACCGCTAACCGCGGCCGAGATCCCATGAAGCAGGGACATTAACGCATCCTCGTCCTAATGGCTCCGCCCGTTTTCTTGGCTCCTTAAGATTCATTCAGATTGGCGAATTCCGGCAAAGTCATCGTCGGGACAAATTCGGTCACCTCATACTCGGCAACACCCTTTTTGTAAAAGGGGTCCTGTTCTAGAATGGTGTTTAGCGCCTCTTTGTTTTTCGCCCTTGCGAAAATAACGCCGCCGGTTCTTGGGACTTTTCGCCCTGACGCAATAAATATCTTTTTTTCATATTGCCTGTTTAAAAATTCAATATGCCCTTCCAGTAATGCGTCCACTTGGTCAAGGGCGCTTACGTAGTTCAGCGATACAATAAACATATGGGGTCCTTCGAAGAAAAATGACGGCGCGCCTTCGCAAAACGCGCCCATCCATCACATCCCGCGCGATTGCCGTGCATGTCGATGAAACACCCGGACTGAAGAAAGACTGGGCGCCGCGACGTTTCGCGCCGGGATAGTTCGCCCCAAGGCACCATGAACTTGGGGGCGATAACGCGGCGCGGGCCCCCGACCGAGGCCGGGTCTAGCTGCATAGCGCGTGCGAACGTAGCCGGCAAACCCAACGCGTAATGACCTTACCATGGCGTGGACATGCGATCAATTCGGGAATAATCCACCGGTAGACCTAACCCTGGCGCACGCATTGCCGGCCCTCACCGCAATGGCGCGCACTACCGCCGGCTGATCAAAATGCACCAGATGACACGCGTCGGACACGAGCGTTGCCGTATGTTCCGGGGCGGTTATCGCGGCCGGCAATTGCTTAACCATGTCCGCCGGACTCAACGGGTCTTACTCTCCAAAAACAAAATGGACAGGAACGGCTAAACGCGGCGGATTGGAAAATAAGCTTAACGAGACCAACTGCGGCAGCAGCCGACGCTGGATCCGGTTCATGTTGCGCAACGCCTTGACCATGCCGAAGAATCCATATGCGCCAACCAGGCTAAACAGCGTTTCTCTTAACAAGGCGCTGAATCTCTTGCCGCGTTCGATGCCCCCCAGATCGGTTAATAGGCCGGCGCGCCGTTGGAACGCCGCAGGATCTATATAAGGCGGCTCGCCGAGTTTCACCAGCTTCGCGCTTAATCGATGGTCGTTTGCCAGAGCGATCTTCTCTCTAAGGAACGAGCGGGCGGAGGCGTCGCTGTCGGCGGTATGTGCGTCGGGAGAGATGACGACGAGCGCTTTTACGTTAGTGTGTTCATGTTCCGCCGCGCGCAGGGCAATCGTTGCGCCCAAGGAAACGCCAAATACAATGACCGTTTGCTGGGTTTCATTGCTTAACCACTGCAAGACGGCGCGTAGATCGTCGACCTGCTGTTGCAAAGAAACACTCTCCGCATCTTGCCGCGACGCGACGCCACAGCCACGTTGCCCAGTAACTCACCAGGAAATCTTTTTCCAGCTTCAACCGTTGTTGAAATTTTGCCGCTTCGTGCAGCAAGGGGAAGCCCGGCCCGGCTTGTACGATTAACAGGGGAGGGAGGCCGCGCCGCTCGGCGCACATGCGGATTTGCTGAGTCGAGCCATTGATTGCCTGCTTGACCGTTTTGTCGATCATGCGCCGTGTTCTACCTTTTTTGGCGCGATGTCCGCATAGCGAAAAACACCGGGGGATCCCTATAATCATCGCTGAGGGCTCTCTCGCTGTTGGTGATGACGCTTAGCATCCGCCGGGCGGCCCCAGCGCGGCGCGATATTGGGCCGTGCTGGACGCGATGGTTAGGGTAACGCTTTTACGCCCCGGCTAACGGCCAGCGCGTGCTTTTTCCTGAGCGGATTCGCCGCGTAGCGCCGTTCGCCCGTTTTTCGAGTCAACGGCCAAATGAACGTATACCAAGGTACCGGGACACCCCACGTTTTTCCATACCGTTTTGGCGCACGAGGGTGTGTGATCTTTCGACCAATGGAAACATCGGCGACGATAACGCCTTCCTCGTTTCCCAGCGCTTTTTTTACGGCGCCGTCCGCATCCACAATCGATGACAAGCCAGGGAAGCTGCTTTTTAAATACGGAAGATGGCCGGGCAATTCTGTTTCCAAGGGGCCCACTCTATTTGCCATTATTACAGGCGCCCCAAGGGGTTGGGCGAATATTGCCCGGCTATTAATTAGCATGTTCTCGAACCGTTTAACATCGCCGGGAATAAATGGCTTT
>DOVS01000240.1 GCA_003519965.1 Betaproteobacteria bacterium | reverse complement strand
AATCCCGCCCGCGAGCCCGGGATTCTATCATGCCAACCAGATCAACGACGCCATCCGCCCAGTCACGCCATCACGCCGGTAAGAATAGAAGCGTTCGGGATTGCCGAAAGTACAGTCGCCGCCGCCGAACACGGCGGTTACGCCCTGCCGGGCAAGCCGTAGCCGGGCAAGCGCGTAGAGGTCCGCCAGCCACTTGCCGTCATGCGGAGCGAACGCCTGCGCCGCCGCGCTATCCTGCCCGATAAATTGCCGCCGCACGTCTTCGCCCACCACGAACGCCGCCGGCCCAATCGCCGGCCCGAGCCACGCCCGCACCGAAGCGGAGGGAACGTTCATGGCCGCCAGCGTTTGTTCGATAACGCCCGCGGCCAGACCGCGCCAGCCTGCATGCGCCGCCGCCACCACCGTCCCATCCTGGTCGCACAGCAGCAACGGCAAGCAATCCGCCGTGAGCACCGCGCACACCGTTCCGGCGCGCCGCGCCACCGCCGCATCGCCTTCGGGCGCGCCGACGGCATAATCGGCGTCCACCACGGTTAACTGGTGCACTTGCCGCAGCCATACCGGTTCGGCGGGTAGAAAGCGCCGCAGCCGGGCGCGATTCTCCCGCACCCGCGCCGGATCGTCGCCCACATGATCGGCCAGATTCAGCGTCCCATAAGGGGCCGCGCTGCCGCCTCCACGACGGGTTGTCGCCAAGGCGCGCACCCGCGGTGAACACGGCCAGTGCGGGCGAATGAGATCGGATTCGTCAATCATGGAAAATCAGTCACGAGATCCCGGCGCTCGATTCCGCATAAAGTCGGCGGTCTTGAAGAACGCAGCGGTCAATTCCCGGCGAGTCGCCTCGTCAATGCCCACATCCTCCATCGCCTGAACCATACACGCCATCCATTGATCGCGTTCCTCAATACCGATAGGAAAGGGTAAATGGCGCTGACGCAAGCGTGGATGGCCGAATTTCTCGATATACCGCTGGGGACCGCCCAGCCAGCCGGAGAGGAATAAGAATAATTTTTCCTCGGAAGTGGATAAATCGGCGGGGTGGAGCTTGCGGACGACGTAGGCTTCCGGGACTTCATCCATCAACCGATAAAAACGCGCGACTAGACGCCGCAGGGTTTCGTCGCCGCCGATCCGGTGGTAATGGGGGTTCGTTATGGATTGCATGTTTTTTGTCTCTAAAATACAGAAGTCCTGAGCATTGTACCTCTAGCTGGTTCAGCTGATTACGCATCTGCCGACTGCCATAGAACGGCCGAGGCATTTCTCGTCTGCACCATCATCATATCCTCGCTCAAGGTCTCCAACGCTACTCTCACCTTAGATTACACACACTGCATTAGTTCGCCTCTAATCTACATTCCCTCCTACCCTTCATCGAACGCCAGGGCTTACCCCTTTGCCCATATATTGAGGACCGCTACTTCCTCTTGGTCGAGATTCTGAGGAATAACTTATGGCCAACAAGCACCCAGAACAGAATAATGCCGATTAACACGCCATACGGCCTGATATCCTGCTGCGTCGGACCAGGGCGATAAAAGTTGCCCCGCCCAGAAGAGCCGCGCCAAACAAGAGTGCGCTGTCCAAGGAAGAATGATCTGCGATCCATCCCGCGAGAACAGGTCCAATCGCCTGGCCAATGGAAAAGACGACGGTAAACAAGGTTATTGTCTTAGCCCATTGGTTTGGCGGCATCACTCGATGTGTAAGAACAGCGATCGACGATGGCGCGATGAACACGCCTAGTCCAAACAGGCCGGCAGAGATCACGATGCCGAAAGCGCTTGCGGTAATCGTGGGCACGAGGATCCCTAGGAGCGTGACGACACAACTCGCCGCCAGCGTGACCGGTGGATTCCAAGAGCTAAGAGCACGGCGCCATGCAAACGGCGACCCGATGACTCCGAACCCCAAAAGAACCCAAGCCAAGGTCCCGAACGCCAAGGACATATGTTGGATATGAATCCATGCGAAGATGAACGTTATATATACGATGTAGCCGGATGCGAAGAAGAAATACGCGATCATGCTTGGATAGAGCCCGTGCAAATCGAGTACGCCACTAACGGTAGAATTCGCCGCGCCGCCGATTCGTTGCGCCTCTGCCAACGGCCAGATCGACATAGCGGCGGCTACGATGCCAAGAACTGCCCATACAGCCGGCCATCCATGATTACCGACATGCGCAAGCACCGGATTGATCAGAATCCCGCTGACGACGATTCCGAGACCGGCGCCGGCAAAATAAATTCCGGTCGCGGTCCCGCGCAGCTCCGGACTTGCATGATAACGAGCGGAAACTAGCGCTCCACCAATGGCGAAGACCCAAGCGGCGCCGATTCCAGAAATCACTCGTGTGGATGTCAGCCACCAGAGATCTGAGCGAAAACCGGTCGCCGTTAGCGATACAACGGTAAGTAGCAGGCCAAAGATAAACAGCTGACTCGGACGAAATCGGCGTAGGAGCAAATACCCAGAAACGGCGCCAACGACATATCCAAGGGCGTTTGCCGTGTTCATCCATCCAGCCGCGGCGTAAGTCCATCCGAGGTCATCGCGCATGGCTGGAAGCAGAAGCGCGTATCCAAAACGTGAGAATCCGTTGCCGATCGCCACGCCAAAACTCATACCGACCGCTGGCCACAAAGAAGGCGCCGTACTGCGGGTGGACAGCTGTTGTACATCGAGATTCATGGTTATCGCCCAAGAAATAATGTGTTGCTGCGATTTAAACGCTTGCGTGAATAGATAGCGAGTGTCTAAAATGACAAAAAAGCATCCAAATACGACATGACGAACTTTACTGACAAGCGTGATGAGTCCAAGCGCGACATAACAAACTTTGTTATAGGGACTCTCGAATGGACGCTAGGCGCAAGCGTGGCCGTGACGCTTGATGCGCTCAGCACTGCTAATCACATCGCGACTGCTCTAGGAAAGCGGCCAGTCACTTGGAGAGTGATTGGCGAGGGAACCCATACCCGCATGACAAATGGCCTTGTAATCAAGACAGAGCCGATTCGTCCCGGAATGAGACTTGGCCGGTCCGTCTTAGTGATTCCCGGAATCGGCCTAGACCATCCCAGCTTGACACCGAGCGCTTCGGAGACGCCTTCTGGCGCAATGCCGCCTCGATACAGTGACACCAATCTCGCCCGCCGGATGGAAATGTCCGACGCACGTCGGTTCGCCCGGCTCGCGAAAGATCATCACGATCAAGATAATTGGGTGTGCGCGTCTTGTTCTGGAGTTCTGGTGTTGGCGTCAGCCGGACTACTCAATTCGAGACAAGCAACGACGCATTGGCAAATCGCTGGATTCCTGGCGAAGCGATTTCCGAAAGCTCATATGGACGCCACACGCATGATTGTCGAAGATAGGCGGGTCATCACCGCCGGAGCAGCCATGGCGCAAATGGACCTGATGCTGCATTTGATTCGCATGATAATGGGCCATGACGTTGCAGATCTCACCATGAAATACATGCTGATCGACAACCGGCCGACACAGGCACGATACATGGTATGGAGTCAGCTTCAAACGACTGATGAGACGGTACGCGATCTTGAGGCGCTAGTTGAGTCGAGCTTGGCGACCCCGATGACTGTGGGCAAGGCGGCTCAGATGCTGCATATAACCGAGAAAACACTTGCGAGACGTGTTTTTAAGGCAACGGGAGGCACGCCCACGTCACTAATCCAGTCTGTGCGTATGCGGCACGTGCAACACCTTCTCGACACAACAGATCTGCCATTAGGGGAAATCGCGAGCCGCGTGGGGTATGCGAACGTCACATCGCTTCGGAAACTAACATTGAAGTTTGCTCAGACAACGCCTGGGATGTTGAGGAGAAGACGCTAAGTTGGACTCCCGGTTAAAAGCGGCGAACCGAGAAACGAATGGCATACCAAAATTGCGTAATCATTTCTTCAACTCACGGCTTCTTGCTGTGCGAGTCTGGTATGGGTTTTTGGTGAAAACAGCACGCGCGGCAACCTGCTGGCGCCGGTCATATAACCTCTAAAGAAGAGTCCGAATGATCGATCCGAACGGCTTTCGCGAATTCTTTCAAATGAACCTCTCCCAGTCCATCACTTTGAAGTGCAGTCGAACACGAGCTTTCTTTGAGCGGCCTATCCTCAGGGAAAATAACGGAAATAGTCAGTTACTCGATTGGCGGTTGCCCTATAGCCGCCGCCAGCATGCCGACAATCAACCCATACCTAGATTCGTTATGCACTGACCAGGATTATTGCACGACAGCACTGACATTAGCACTGGTGGTGGCGTTAGCACTAGGCGCGGAAATGCTGCCAAACCAAAAACTGTTCTCTTTGGCCAGAAATTCATCGGCCATCATGTAGTGAGAACCATCGCAAGAAAAGGTCAAGCTCACCATGCCGTTGACGACATTAAGCGAACCGGCGCGCAGATAAATAACCTCATCGGCCTCGCGCAGCAGCTTAAAGCGTTCAAACACGACGCGCACCTGCTCCATGCGCACCAGCGCCCGCGGCGAATAAGCGCGGCGGGGATAGGCCAGGCAAACTGCCGGATCGATAATTTCGTCCAGCACGTGGAGATGATAGGAATACGGGTCGTCCATGAGCCACAGCGTGGCGCAAGAGCTGGAAAAATGCAGATTGGAATGAAATACGCCGCGCTCGCAAATCAGCTCTTCCATAATCGAGATCACATCGTCCAAATGCTGGTCCATCTCGCTTCTGACCCGCTGTTGCTGGAATAAGTTGGCGCGAATCACCGGGTCGCCCTTGATTTGACGCCAATCCTTACAGGCGACGACAGGTTGTTCGGAGCACTGCAAATCGCGCAAGTCAAAATCCGCCGCCACGAAACCCAGCATGCCGCCGTCGCCGGCAACCCTTTGCACCGCGGTCAAACAGGGACGTCCACTGACCCTGCTGATATACGCCACGGACAACAAGAATTCCTGCCAGGGCGCGACACCGGCGACAAACGGACGCGCCGCCAAGTCTTGTCCATACGCTTGATCGTCCAATAGGCCGCCGGCATGGACATTTGCGCTCATCTGACGTCCCGAGGCGTCCATGGCGAAAACCAATTGACTTAAGGGCATAATCGCCAGACCTTGACGCAATACCTCGTCCAATTGTGTCTTGTCGCGCCATACGGCGGCGCAACGCGCCGCCAAGGCCGCCATGGGCGTCCCCAACTGCGCAGACAACACTGCGCGTTGTTGTTCAACATTGTGCTCTAACCAGTTCATCATCTTACTCATATTACGCAATTATCCGCCGCCGTCCAGTACTTATTTAAGCAAATGTCATATTTTTTTGCGGCCGGTTGCGCGCCAATAACCCGGGCAATGTCGCCGCTGCCGATATTCAGGCGCGTCGGCGGGAAAACGAGAAAATTTTCCGGGCGGGTAAAAGCGCGCCCGTTAGGCAAGACGCCGCAATGTCTCCAATGGCGGACGCCGCAACAAGCGGCGCGTGCCGAGCAATCCCGCCACCGTCACGCCCACCCCGCCGCCCGCCGGCGCCACCAACCAAAGACGCGAATCCGCCACGTATGGCAAGTGAAACACATGGACACTCAAGACATAACCCAGCGCCGTCGCCGCCGCCGCCGCCAATATCCCCG
>DOVS01000156.1 GCA_003519965.1 Betaproteobacteria bacterium | reverse complement strand
GATACCGCCACCCGAGTAGAAATCGAAGACATGCGCGAGGAAAACCTGCGACGGGCCGCCGCGCAGCTTATCTAAAGCGTTGCAAGGAAACGGCGGTGCGCTCGTGAGATAACCCTCGGATCGCGATTCCGAACGATTCTCGCGAACAATCCTTAGTCAATTAAAGCCACCCTCGCCGACGCCGGACATAAAGCCGCCCGCTGACATGCCGCCCGCCATCCGCCCCGGCGAGTCGGGCAATCCCGAAAACGAGCGCGATCAGTACGCTTAAAACGAATCGACGGCCAAATATAGCGGCACTGCCAAAATAATTGAGAACGGCCGCTATGGCGTGAATATCCTGATGCAACGCGATCAAATCGGAGTTGGGCGGCCTGACCCCACTGCCGCAAGCACACCATACCCAGGATCGCGGCCAGTCCGCTATCCTGAAGAGGAAAAGAGAAATAGGCCATCGAGGAATGCAGAGGCGCCGTGCGCAGATTGGCGCACTCGCTCAAAATCGACTAGACTTTGGCCCCTTGGGTGGTCAAAGCCACGGCCACAGAATTTTGTGATTCCAGCGGCGCGCGCCGCCCGATTGCTTGGACATATCATGGATACGAATACGCTCACTAAGGAACAACGGATTTTGGTCGTCATGCGCAAAGTGCTGGCGAACATCGTCAAGGACACCACACCCCAGCCCGGCATGCTTCATCCGCTGTCGGAAAAAACAGTTGAGGATATTCGCCACTGCTTTACACTGATTTCAGCTCGGGAGTCGGAACTCGCCGAGGAGGCCGGCCTAGCGCGCAACGAGCGGCCCTACTTTACCGATGCGCATCCCAAGGCCAAGATCATTCCTCTACACAAGACCGATCTCGCCCAAAAACGCGATAAAGAATCGTAGCCTCCCGCTCAGCGCGTTTATCAATCCCGCCGCCGAAAAACCCTTATGTACGATTTGACGCATTTCTCGCTTGGATGGACATCCTGCGTTTTTGCCGCCTCGCTCTTCCCCTTCGGCAAAAGAAAGACCAATCCGGTGCTGG
Organism: Betaproteobacteria bacterium; assembly: GCA_003519965.1. Lineage (GTDB taxonomy): Bacteria > Pseudomonadota > Gammaproteobacteria > Burkholderiales > UBA9220 > UBA9220. The sequence continues at coordinate 1,913 of DOVS01000156.1, read as the reverse complement.
ACGCCTCTCTGCTGGACGACATCACCCGGACGACCATTGAATTCCTTAAGAACCGGGGCATCGAGAAATTCGATGTCTTTAGCGCCGCCCACGAGGGACGCTCTATCGTTCACATTCAAGCGGAAGCGCATAAAAATCTGCGTTTTTCCAATCTGATCGAACTTCAAATCCGGCAACACATCGAGAAAAAAACAGGGCACGACATTGGCGCGGTATTCTGGCGTTTTCAGTTAGACAAAAGCGATCAACCCAGCGTTGAGCAGGTTCATTACGATGAATTTCCCAAATACCCGCAAGATCATCTCAAGGCGGCGCCTGCGCCAGAGGGAGAAACACCGCCGGTAAAACAGCCAGCGGCAACGCCAGAAGAACCGGCAGCCCCCTACGATCTCCATACGGCGGCCCGGGAAGGAATCGAGGTAGAGGAAATCTCTCTTCAGGACTTCGAGGCCATCCTGCAAAAAACCGCACCCCCCGGCGACAAGCCGAAATAATCGCCAATCAGCGCGTTATGTGGCGTTCGCCGCCAGAAATACCCAAGGCCTAGTTGCTCGTTAACCAACCTAAAAGCAACAATAGCCCGCAACGGCCGATCTTGCTGCGAATAGCCAACCGCGCTGGTTACGATGAATGCTTGGGAAAATCCGATACGCAGGGTGCATTCGCTCCACGCGGCGCCATCGAACCCGGCCGCATGGCTGCCGGGGAAAGAGCCGGCGCGGCGTTAGTCTTCGAGACGGGGACTTTCCTCTCCCGGCAAACCGGTCTCCGGGTCGATCCAACCGGAAATACCCAGCTCTTCCTCAGCCTCTTCCAAGGTTTCGCCAGGTTCATAATCGGTATCTTCCACGAACTGCATGTCCTCGATGGCTTCCACCAGCGTTGTGAAAGGCCCGAATACTTCACCGCTATCCTTGGATTCCCAATAAAATCCGTCGGGACGTTCGATAACCCGCGCCTCGTCATAGTTTGCTGGCGTTTCTGGAATTGTCGTCATACCTGTCTCCTGCCTTCTCAAACCCGTCTCACGAAGACAGTTCTACCACGATCGACGCCGTTTGGCCAGCTACGGCGCACTACAGAATTTAGGGCATAATGGCGCTGTCGCCGTACCCGCGAGAACCGATGCCGCCGCCATGGTCCCCCCACTTGTTACGCCGCTCCCCTTTTTTCGAACCGCTTCGGCCGCTAGGCGACGCCCTTGCCCTATCCCGCTGGCCTACCTGGAACGACTATAATCGGCTGCTGGCGCAAGCCGCCGCGCCCATACGCAGCGGCGGCGGCGTTCCTCTGCGCTTTGTTCCCCAGACGGGAAAATCGCGCGCCTATGAGGCGCGCATCTATCTAGAGGGCGCAGTGCAAACGCGCGAGGAGAATTGGCATGATTTCTTCAATGCCTTAGCTTGGATGACTTTCCCCCGCGCCAAAGCGGCAATCAACCGCCGCCACTATGCCGCCGCCCGGCAATCGCCGCCCGCCGGACGAGGCGCGATGCGGGACGCGCTCACCTTGTTCGACGAAAGCGGCGTAGCAGCGGCTTGCGCCCGACCGATCCTAGCCGAGCGGCTACGCCGCTTTCAATGGAAGACGCTATTCTGGCATGGCCGGAAAACGCTAGCCCGGGAAATGAAATTCGTGCTCTTCGGCCACGCACTGTACGAAAAAGCATTACGGCCCTATATCGGCATGACGGGCGCGGGATGGATATTCCCGGTGGAGCCATCGTTTTTCGATCGCCCCGTGGCGGCGCAGAACGCCTGGCTCGACGCCATGATCGCTACGCGCCTTGCGGCGGCGGACGCCCTCTCGCCACAGGATTTCACCCCCGTACCGCTGCTCGGCATTCCCGGCTGGTGGCCGGATAACGATCGGGAGCCGTTTTACGACAACACGGATTATTTCCGTCCCGGCCG
>DOVS01000066.1 GCA_003519965.1 Betaproteobacteria bacterium | reverse complement strand
CTATCGGCAACAGATTGTGCGGGCTGCTTCCTCTTCCAATGAGAGAGCTAATTGAGAGACGGTGTTGAATTCTTAATTAAGCAATGAGGTCAGTCTCGATGGGTATTTGATTAAATTCGCCCATATAGATTCTTTGTTGCTTTGAAAGGTCAGCGGCGAGGATAGAAAAGCAGAACAATTTAGGGTCAATCGAGTCCGACTCCTAATGGGTGCCCCTCGTCTAGGGGTTATGGGTTGATAACGAGGGGAGCGAGGAGAAGCGATGAGCAAAATCTATAATGAACCCGTGACAATCGCACGCTTGATACGCGCCCCGTTATCTGGGATGACTCAGCTGAATCGGGATGCAGCTTATGCCGATTTTAGCGCGCGGCCCTGGGCCAGCGCGTGGGTAACCATCGGCTACTACGCTTTGTTCGGTCTTATTAGCGCTCTAGTATTGCACTATTTAAAGACGGGTCATTCTGATTTTGGGCGTAGCCTAGTAGCCGATGGCATAGACCTTGTCCTCGTCTGGCTGTTTTATTTCGTACTGAACATCGTTGGGCTGACTTTGTATGGCTGGCTGGTTCGTTACGGGTTGCGCCGGGTGCTGGGCGCGGACATGCCGCAAGAACCTCGACCCATGGGCGTGCCGATCGGCGTGTGGCTAGGCTTGGCGTTTGCCGCACCAATGCTTTGCTTGCTCCCGTTACTGTACGCCGCTATCGTGGCGCAGGCGTGGTTTCCGTGGCTCACTTCCGTGGCGCACTCGGGACTCAAAACGCTTGGCATCGTTGCTTATGTTGTTCCTCTAATAACCATACGTATGGTTTATGGCATTTCGACGCGCAGCGCGGCTTGGCGGCGGTTGAGCTTCATCGTGGTAGGGCCGTGGATCACGTTCGCCGTCGTGGGCCTCGTGCTGGCTATCGTGCTAGGCGCTTACCAAAAACATAGGCGTGTGGAACTCGCAAGCAACGCTTCCTCCCTAAGCCGGCCGGTCTCGGGATTTAGTAGCTCCGCCGCTATGCACGCTGCACCGGCGGCGCGGCAACGCCAAGGCGCCTCGGCACCCGGACGCAAGCGGCCTATCCTGAGTTGCAATGGCCGCGGCCCAATGCTGGCGCCTTCGGCGCCACGGGAATTTAGCGCCACGGTCATTGGGGCCGTCTCGCCATCGAGGGCCATGGCGGCTATTCAGCGAGGGCAGCGGCGCGTTAATGGCCAGCTTGATCCCGATTATCTCCATAGCCCGCGTGTCGCGGTGCATCCAGATAGGGCGCCCTATGGGGAAAACGTTATGGCGGTCGTTCCAACGGGCATGATGGTGGTTCCTGGACGGCATATCATTTACGCAACCGGCTACGCCGAGCCGAATCATCCTTGCCATTATTTCCCTAATCTTGTTAAGCGGGTGGCGTTAAGATGACCTGCTCGGCTCCGCCGTTCCTGAAATTCGTATGTAACGCAATGCAATAAAACTGGAGCGGTACTCGATCAAATACGTGCTGAATAGTTTTCTTTCGCTTAAAATTTGAGGGAAAATAGGGCGCGCCGACCGGGCCGTGATTCCTGGATGACCACGGCATGTCATACCTGCGCGGCCACAAGCACACAGAGATTTCCGCGTTGACACGGACCATCGTTTCTATCTTGAAGACTTGCCGTTAGTCTGCGATAAACGCGCTGGCAGTGTTCATCTCATGTACTGATGATTTCCGCACATTTGCTCATCACGCCGAGAGAAGCGGTAAATCCTAGCTAACACCATGAAATGCCGGGAATCCGCTATGCGCTGCGTCCAGGAGTCAATCGCGGCTGACCCCATGGATTCTTGCGCTTTGCGGGTAGGTCGGTCCCGGAGTGTTTTGGATGCCGGCGATTTAGCTTAAAATGGTATGCTGTGCCCGCAGTCTTAATTTTTTCCCCTAAGAAATGGCAGAAGAACCCGTTTTAACCGGTATTCTCGGCGGTACTTTCGATCCGGTGCATTTCGGCCATTTGCGGCTGGCGCAGGAGCTGGCCGAGAGGCTGGCGCTGGCCGAGGTGCGCTTTGTTCCCTCGGGCGTGCCGCCGCATCGCGCGCCGCCCGCGGTTTCTCCCGTGCATCGGCTGGAGATGGTGCGGCGAGCGATTGCCGGGAATTCCCGTTTTACTCTCGACCAACGAGAGGTGAATAAAAGCACCCCCGGCTACGCGGTGGACACGCTGGGCGAATTACGCGCCGAGCTTGGGGCGGACGCGCCGCTGTGCTTATTGATGGGGGCGGATGCTTTTTTAGGGTTGAATTCCTGGCGCCGTTGGGAGGCGTTGTTCGACTTGGCCCATATCGCCGTGGCTCTCCGCCCCGGTTTTTTCCGCGACTCCTGGGAGGAGGCCATGGGCGAGGCGTTGCGCCGCCAGTTGGCGCGGCGTGAGCAGGCCGTCGACGGTTTGCGCCGCGCCTCGGCGGGTGGGATCGTGGTGCAGGAGATGACGCCGCTGGATATTTCCGCCACTCGCATCCGCCGCCAGTTGCGGAGAGGGGCGAGTCCGCGGTATTTGCTTCCTGATGCGGTTCTCGCGTATATTCGAGATAACCGCTTGTATAGTTGAGGAATTATGGAGTTAGATGAATTGCGTCAAACAGTGGTTGACGCGTTGGAGGAAATTAAGGGGCGCGATATCGTGGCGCTCGATGTCTCCCGGTTGACTAGCGTAACCGACGCGATGATTATCGCCAGCGCCGATTCGTCTCGCCAGACGCGGGCAATGGCGAATAACGTGCGCGAGAAGGTTAAGGCGAAGCATGGCCAGGTGCTGGGCGTCGAGGGCGAAGAGAGCGGTGAATGGATATTGGTCGATTTGGGCGACGTAGTGGTGCATATCATGCACCCGGCGGTGCGCCAATATTATAATCTCGAGGAGTTGTGGGGCGGCGAGCCGGCGGCGCCGGCGCGTTCCGCGGCGATTGCCGCCGGGCAATGAAGCTGGCGGTGCTGGCGGTGGGTAATAAGATGCCGTCGTGGGTCGATGAGGGGTTTGCCGAGTACGCTAAACGCTTGCCGCGGGAAGCGCAGATCGTGCTGACGGAAATTAAACCGGAAAAACGCGGCGCGGGAAAATCCGTGGCGCAAATTCTGGAAGCCGAGCGCGACCGGATTACCGCGGCGCTGCCGCCCCGTTCGGATGTCGTGGCGCTGGACGAGCACGGTGAAACGCTGACGACAGCGGCGCTGTCCCGTCAGCTAGACGGCTGGCGGCGCGACGGAGGCGCACCGGTGTTTGTCATCGGCGGCGCCGACGGTCTGCATGCCGATATTAAGCGCGGCGCCCGTCGCGTGCTGGCGCTTTCTGCAATGACGCTGCCCCATGGACTGGCGCGGGTGATGCTCGCCGAGCAATTGTACCGCGCCGTCTCCATTCTTCAACATCATCCCTATCATCGCGTGTGAGTGTATTTCATGGTGCATAGCAAGGATCATCTTTATCTGGCGTCGCGTTCGCCGCGGCGGCGCGAGCTGCTGAAGCAAATCGGCGTGCCGTTCGAGGTTATCGTGCCGGAGGTGGATGAATCTCGCCGCCAGGGCGAATCGCCGCGAGATTATGTGGTGCGGGTGTGCCGCGACAAGGCCGACGCCGGCTGGCGTTATCTGAAGGTGCGTAAATTGCCGCCCTACCCGGTGCTGGCGGCGGACACCACGGTGGTGCTGGGAGACGAAATTATCGGCAAGCCCGCCGGGCGGGAGGATGCGCAGCGCATTTTGCAGCGGCTTTCCGGCAATACGCACCAGGTGTTGACCGCTGTCAGTCTGATTTGCCAGGATCGGCATGAAACCCGTTTGTCGGTGACCGAGGTGGAGTTCGCCGCGCTGGCCGAACAGGATATCCGCCGCTATATCGCCAGCGGCGAGTCCGGCGACAAGGCGGGCGCCTACGGTATTCAAGGCAAGGCGGCGATGTTCGTTTCCCGTCTCAGCGGCAGTTATTCGGGTGTCATGGGGCTGCCTTTGTTCGAGACGTCTCAATTGTTGGCGGCATTCGGATTGACGGACTGGTGAGCGAGGAAATTCTCATCAACGTCACGCCCCAGGAGACGCGCGTCGCGGTGATCGAGCAAGGGGCGGTGCAGGAAATGCATATCGAGCGGGGAAACGCTCACGGGCTGGTGGGTAATATCTACCAGGGGCATGTGTGCCGGGTGCTGCCGGGGATGCAATCGGCTTTTGTCGATATTGGCCTGGAGCGGGCGGCGTTTCTCCATGTAGCCGATATTTGGCAGCCGTTGCCTCACGACGGAGCGAACCGGCCCATCGAAAAGCAATTACACGAGGGGCAGAGCCTGGTGGTGCAAGTGTTCAAGGAACCCATCGGCACCAAGGGGGCGCGGCTGTCCACGCAAATCAGCATTGCCGGGCGGTTTTTGGTGCTCTTGCCCCAGGAGCGGCATATCGGCGTTTCCCAACGGATCGAGGACGAGAACGAACGGGAGCTGTTGCGGGAG
>DOVS01000331.1 GCA_003519965.1 Betaproteobacteria bacterium | reverse complement strand
CCGTAATCGTAACGGATGCCGTAGCCATAGCCGGGCAGCCGCAAGGTCGCCATGGAATCGAGGAAGCACGCCGCCAGCCGGCCCAGGCCGCCGTTGCCCAGCGCCGCGTCGGATTCCACGTCGCGGATTTCCTTGTAGTCGATGCCGAGTTCTTCCAAGGCGTCGATACAGTCGTCGTAAATACCCAAATTGAGCAGGCTGGTGGTGAGGCTGCGGCCGATGAGAAATTCCAGCGATAAGTAGTAAATTCGCTTGCTGTCGGTGCGATAGTAGCTGCGCATGGTTTCCATCCAGCGCTCGATCAGGCGGTCGCGCACCGCGTAGGCGGTGGTGAAGAACCAGTCGCGTGGCGTCGCGGTGAATAAATCTTTTCCCACGGAATAAACCAGACGGTTGGACAGCGCGTCTTTCAAGGATGTCGCATCCATTGCGAGGTAATGAAACCTATAGCTGCCTTTTGTCACCTTCTTGTTCATATCCACTCTCCTGTCTAAGACGGTGCTGCAAGATCGGTAATGGGCCTAAGTTTTCAGGTGTTATGATGGCTGTCCCTTGTGGTAATTAAACACTATTTACCGCGTTCTTTGTGGCGAAAGTGTAAATTTTTTAGTAAAAACAAGCTTATTTATTTAATTTTGCGAATCCTCTCGATTTTTGGCGTCCTGCCGCCAGCGAACACCGTGATCGGAGCGAGGCCGCGGACGGCCGTTTCGTGGCAAGAAAACGGGTTGTATGTGAAGAGGGAGCCGGTTGGCAGGCAGTGGCGCTGCGCCATGGCGGGCATGATGGTGCGGCGATGGCGTTGTTAATGGAGCGCGATAGCGAGATAGGCGGCGTATAGACCGCCGTTAATTAGTAGTTGCCATACGCGCAGCTGGCCGCGGGCCAGCATCAGCCGCAGCCACAGGGCGGCGAGCAGGGTAATGACAACGCCCGCCAGCACCTCGCGGCGCGGCTCCCAGGGGGTCAGCATAATGCCGATGGCGGGCAGCAATGTACCCTGAAAGACCATGGCGCCGGTAATGTTGCCGAACGCCAATGTGTCTTTGCGGCGGCGAATCCAGAGAATGCTGTTGACCTTTTCCGGTAGCTCGGTGGCGATGGGGATAATCAGCAGCGACAGCAGCAGTGGGGAAATGCCCAACAACTGGGACGTGTTCTCGACTTCGTGGATAAATCCCTGGGCGCCGCCCACCAGCAGCAGCAGACCTAGCGCCATTTGCGTCAGCACCGCGGGCATCGTTTGCGGCAGGCCGAGGCGGCATAGCCACATCGGCGCGCCGGCTTCGACGCCATGACCGTCTTTGACGAGATGCGCCGAGGCGCGCACAGTGAGCAAGATATAAACGAAGTACGTCAGCCCGAGAGTAAAACCAATGGCGGCGCGCGCATATCCGTGGGCGTGCGGAATGAACAACGCGGCGGTGGACAAGGTAAACGCCGCCAGGAAAAAGTGCAGGTCGCGCGCTAGTCCGGCGCGTTCGGGGACGAAGCGGCCTTGCCAGCCCCGGCGCTTCGATACGGCCAGCGCCATCAGGCTTAACGATAGCGTGGATAGCATTAAGGGCGCGCCGAGAATCGCGCCGACGCCGATTTCCTGATTCAGTTTAGCGTTCGCCGTTCCCGCCAGCAACGCTAGCAGGGGAATGAGGGTTTCCGGCAGGGCGGTGCCCACGGCGGCGAACAGCGAACCGGTCACGCCTTCTGAAATTTTTAGTTTTTCGCCCAGATGCTCCAAGGCGTTAGTGAATACCTCGGCGGCGGCTACAATGACGGCCAGCATTAATAGCAATGTGGCGAAGACGAGCATCGGCGGTTCCTCGGTGCGTCAGGACGACCGATTATAGCACTCGCTCCATGGCGCACTCTATTGAACGGCAATGATAACGAGCGGCTGCTTCCGCGTTACCTTAGCGTAACGCGGAAGCAGCCGCTCCGGGATGCGCTGCGGCGGTTATGCCGTTGTTTGCCGCAATTGCCGAGCGGCGGCCACCATGCGGGTCAGCGCCGCGTCTACTTCCGGCCAATTGCGGGTTTTCAAGCCGCAATCGGGATTGACCCACAGCCGTTCGGCGGGAATCACGCCCCGCGCTTTTTCCAGCAGCCGCACCATTTCCGTCGTATCGGGTACGCGGGGCGAATGAATGTCGTATACGCCCGGCCCGATTTCATTGGGGTAATTGAATTCACGGAAACCGTCGAGCAACTCCATGTCCGAACGCGAAGTTTCGATGGTTATCACGTCGGCGTCCATCGCCGCGATCGCCGGCAGGATATCGTTGAATTCCGAATAGCACATATGCGTGTGTATTTGGGTGTCGTCCGCCACGCCGCTGGAGCACAGCCGGAAGGCGTGGGCGGCCCACGTCAGGTAGCCGTCCCAATTTTGCCGTTTGAGCGGCAGCCCTTCGCGGAAGGCGGGTTCGTCGATCTGGATAATGCCAATGCCGGCGCGTTCCAGGTCGGCAACCTCGTCGCGGATCGCTAGGGCGATTTGGCCGGCGGTTTCCGCGCGCGGCTGGTCGTTGCGCACGAAAGACCATTGGAGGATGGTGACCGGCCCGGTCAGCATGCCTTTCACCGGCTTGGCGGAAAGCGATTGGGCGTATTGCGCCCATTCCACGGTCATCGGCTGGGGGCGGTCGACATCGCCGTAAATTAGCGGCGGCTTGACGCAGCGCGAGCCGTAACTTTGCACCCAACCGTTGCGGGTAAAGACGAAACCGGCCAATTGCTCGCCGAAATATTCCACCATATCGTTACGCTCCGCTTCGCCGTGTACCAGGACATCGAGGCCGATTCGTTCCTGAATTTCCACCACCTGACGAATTTCGGCGCGCATTTTTTCCCGGTAGGCCGCCGCCGTGATTTCTTGCCGGCGAAACGTGGCGCGGATGTGGCGAATTTCAGCGGTTTGAGGAAACGAACCAATGGTGGTGGTCGGGAACGACGGCAGCTGGAAGCGCTGATGTTGTGCGCTGGCGCGAGCAGCGTAGGGCAAGCGACGGCGGGCGTCGGCGGCGGTAACCGCCTTCAGCCGCGTCTTGACCGCCGGACGATGGATGCGTGGCGAACTGCGGCGGCTTTGTTGCGCCGCTTCGGCAGCGATCAGCTCGGTTTCGATTGCTTCCACGCCGTCTCGTAAGCCGCGGGCAAGCGTAGCGGTTTCCGCTAATTTTTGCACGGCGAAGGCGAGCCATTCCTTGATTTCATCGTCCAGCGTCGTTTCCGTTGCGAGATCGGTGGGTACATGCAGTAACGAGCAGCTTGGACCCACCCATAGCCGTTCCCCTAGCACATTGCGCACCGGCGTCAGTATATCGAGGGCGGCGTTGAGATCGCAGCGCCATACGTTGCGGCCGTCCACAACGCCGAGGGAAAGCACCTGATTCGGCGGGAGTTTCTTCAGGAAGGTCGTAAGCTGTGCAGGAGCGCGCACGATGTCGAGGTGAATACCGCCTAGCGGCAAGGCGGTCAGCCGTTCGGCATGCGCGGCGACCGAGTCAAAATAGGTGGCCAGCAAAATACGCGGCGCATTTTCCGCCAATGCCCGGTAAGCGGCGTCCAGCGCGTCTATCCATGCCGGCGGTAAATCGAGCGCCAGCGCCGGCTCGTCCATTTGCACCCAGTGCACTCCGCGCGCCGTGAG
>DOVS01000266.1 GCA_003519965.1 Betaproteobacteria bacterium | reverse complement strand
GGTGAGCGGGTAGATATCGTTTTGTGGTCTCCCGATCCCGCGCAATTTGTGATTGGCGCGCTGGCGCCTGCCGAGGTGAGCAGTATTGTTGTCGACGAGGAATCCCACAGTATGGATGTGGTGGTGGAGGAAGACCAGTTGGCGCAGGCTATCGGGCGCGGGGGGCAAAATGTCAGGCTGGCTAGCGACTTGGCGGGGTGGGTGCTGAACATTATGACCGTGGAAGAAGCGGACCAGAAGAGCCAAGAGGAATACGATGCTATCCGTAAGTTATTCATGGAGAAGCTGGACGTGGACGAGGATGTGGCTACGCTTCTTATTCAGGAGGGGTTTGGCGCCTTGGAGGAAATCGCCTATGTGCCACTATCGGAAATGCTTGAAATTGAGGGTCTCGATGAGACAATCGTGAACGAGTTGCGCAGTCGGGCGCGCAATGCGCTGTTGGTGGAGGCCATCGCAACGGAGGAGGAAATGGATAGCGTTTCCGAGGAGTTGCTGCATATGGACGGAATGGATTCCCAATTGGCACGTGATTTAGCCGCAAAGGGCGTCTTGACGATGGATGATCTGGCGGACTTGGCGGTGGACGACTTAGTAGAGATGACGGAGATGGAAAACGAGCGGGCTAAAGCGTTAATTATGACGGCCAGAGCGCCGTGGTTTGCTTAAGGTTGGCATTGATGGAGGGATAGCCGGAATGGGTCAGTTGAATGTAGAACAGTTCGCCGATGAACTGGGAGTACCGGCTTCACGATTGCTGGAGCAGCTGCATGCAGCCGGTGTCGATAAGTCGTTGGTAGAAGATTTATTGACCGAGCAGGATAAGAAGCAATTGCTGGATTATCTGAGACGATCCCATGGGGTGAAGGAGCCAAAGAGAAAAATCACCCTGACCCGGCGGGAAACCACGGAAATCAAGAAGTCGGATAGCATGGGAAAAGCGCGCACTATTCAGGTGGAGGTGCGCAAACGGCGCGTATTTGTTAAGCGAGAGGGCGGTGCTGAAACGGTGGCGGCGCCAGTCGTAGTGGAGGAACCCGCGCCGTCTCAAATCATCGATGCGGAACAGACGGCAAAACGCGAAGAGGAAGCGCGTAAGCAAGCGGAGTTAATGGACCGCCAGCGAGAAGAGTTGCGCGCCAAGCAGGACCGAGAGCAAAAAATCAAGGAAGAGCAGGCGGTTGCGGTAACGGCGGAGACGGAAGCCGTAACAGAACCGGTTGCGCCTAAACCGACGCCTACCGTACAGCCAGCGCCGCCGGAAGGCACGTTGCACAAGCCTACAGCGAAGAAAGAAGGCGCAGCCGGCGAGAAGGTGGAGAAAAAAGGAGCCAAAAAATCGAAGGCGCAGCCAGCAGCCGGCTGGGTAGGCGAAAATGTGAGAAAACGCACCATGAGAGTCCGTGGGGGCGGTATGCCCACCGGGTCCTGGCGCGAGCGTAAGGAAAAAGGCGGAAGGCAGAAGGGGGCGGCGGAAACGGCCCATGGATTTGTCGCCCCAACGGAACCGATTGTCCACGAGGTGTTGGTTCCCGAAACGATTACGGTCGCTACTTTGGCGCAGAAGATGGCGGTAAAAGCGGCGGAAGTCATCAAGACAATGATGAAGATGGGCACTATGGTCACGATCAATCAAGTGCTCGACCAGGAAACCGCGATGATTGTCGTTGAAGAAATAGGGCATGTCGCCAAACCGGCAAAATTGGACGATCCCGAATCCTATCTTACGGAAGCCGAGGAAGTTCACACGGCTGAACTGATGCCGCGGGCCCCGGTGGTAACGGTCATGGGGCATGTCGATCACGGTAAAACCTCTTTGCTCGATTATATCCGCCGTACGCGCGTGGCCAGTGGCGAGGCCGGTGGAATTACTCAGCATATTGGCGCCTATCATGTCGAGACGCCGCGCGGAATGGTGACATTCCTGGATACGCCTGGGCATGAGGCCTTTACGGCCATGCGCGCTCGCGGCGCGAAGGCGACCGATGTGGTGATTCTCGTGGTAGCTGCGGATGATGGGGTGAAGCCCCAAACCGTCGAGGCGATCCATCACGCGAAGGCGGCGAATGTGCCGCTGGTTGTTGCGGTAAATAAAATTGACAAGCCGGAAGCGAATCCAGAAAGAATAAGGCAAGAATTAGTCGCCCAAACGGTAGTGCCGGAAGAATGGGGCGGGGACACCATATTTGCCGAAGTGTCGGCGAAAAGTGGGCAGGGAATCGATGGCTTGCTGGAAAGTGTGTTATTGCAGGCTGAAATACTTGAGCTCAAGGCGCCTGTAGATGTTCCTGCAAGGGGGCTGGTCGTTGAATCTCGCCTGGATAAGGGGCGTGGGCCGGTTGCGACGATCTTGGTGCAAAGCGGCACGTTGCGCCAAGGCGATATGTTATTGGCGGGTACAGTGTTTGGCCGGGTGCGGGCGATGTTGGACGAAAACGGAAAATCGACCAAGGCGGCGGGCCCCTCAATTCCGGTGGAAGTCCAGGGATTATCCGAGGTTCCCCTGGCAGGCGAAGAAATCATGGTGCTGAATGATGAGCGCAAGGCGCGTGAAATTGCCTTGTTCCGTCAAGGGAAGTTCCGCGACGTTAAGTTAGCGAAGCAGCAGGCGGCTAAGCTGGAAAGTATGTTTGACCAGATGGCGGAAGGCGAGGTAAAAACGCTGCAAATGATCATCAAATCAGACGTACAGGGATCCAGCGAGGCGCTAATACACTCCTTGCAGAAACTGTCGACCGACGAGGTTAAAGTTAATGTTATTCATAGCGGGGTTGGCGCGATCAGCGAGTCGGATGTGAACTTGGCGATGGCGTCAAAGGCTGTGGTCGTCGGTTTTAACACGCGAGCGGATGCGGCGGCGCGTAAATTGGCGGCATCGACCGGTGTCGATGTGCGCTATTACAATATTATTTACGATGTGCTGGATGATGTGACCGCCGCGTTGTCCGGGATGCTGTCGCCGGAACGGAAGGAAAGCGTTATCGGCCTGGTGGAGATTCGTCAGGTATTCCGTATTTCCAGAGTGGGGACGGTGGCGGGATGTTACGTTTTGGACGGCGTCGTGCGGCACCATTCGCTGGTTCGCGTATTGCGGGATAATACGGTTATTCATACGGGTGAGCTGGATTCATTGAAACGCTTTAAAGACGATGTGAAAGAAGTGAAATCCGGATTCGAGTGCGGTCTGTCGTTGAAAAAATTTAATGATTTAAACGAAGGCGACCAACTCGAAGTCTTTGAAGTCGTTGAAGTGGCGAGAAGTCTTTAAAGCGCGGAACCAAGAAACCAGATAGCGCGGCTCAACGTAGAGACTCATTTTATGCCTAAACATCCCGCCCGGGCGCGCCGGATCGCCGATCAAATCCAGCGTGAACTCGCCGATATTCTTCGTCTTGATTTGAGGGATCCGCGTGTCGGTCTGATTACGCTCACCGATGTCGACGTGACGTCGGACTACTCTCACGCCAAGGTTTTTTTCACTTTATTGAATGGGCAGGCGTCCGCGGAAGACGTGCTGAACGTGCTGGGGCAGGCCGCAGGCTTCCTACGCAGCCAGTTGGCGCACCGGATGAAATTGCGTATCGTGCCGGTGCTTCATTTCCATTATGACGTTTCCGTCGAGCGGGGAAGAACGCTTTCGTCTCTTATCGAGCAAGCGGTTGCCGAAGATAATGCGCGTGACGACCGCCGCCAAGATGAAGATGGCTAGCGTGGGGAATGGGCGATTTTGACGGTTCAGCGTTCTCGTTCTTCGCGGCGTCGTGTCAATGGCGTGCTGCTGCTCGATAAGCCGTCCGGCATTACGTCCAACACTGCGCTGCAACGGGTAAAGCGCTTATTTAATGCGGCTAAGGCGGGCCACACCGGCACCCTGGATCCGCTTGCCACCGGCTTATTACCGATTTGCTTCGGCGAAGCAACTAAATTTTCTCAATATCTACTGGACTCGGATAAGGTATATCAGGCGACGGCTAAGCTCGGCCAGACAACCTCGACAGGGGATAGCGAGGGAGATATTATCGATAGTCGCGTGGTGGATGTGGCGCAGTGGCGGCTAGAGCAGGCTATTCTGCAGTTTACCGGTCAAATAAACCAGTTGCCGCCAATGTACTCCGCCCTTAAGCACCAAGGCAAGGCGCTCTACCATTATGCCCGGCGTGGCGAGGCCATCGAGCGGCCACGCAGGGCGATTACGATTCACCGGCTGATTCTCGATCATTTCCAAGACGATGCGTTCGAGGTAACCGTCGCTTGCAGTAAGGGGACGTATATTCGCGTGCTGGTGGAAGACATCGGGAACGACGTAGGATGCGGCGCCCACCTCACTGCGTTGCGGCGTTTAGCGAGCTGCCGGTTTTCGATACAACAGGCGGTAACGCTTGCGCAGCTGGAGCAGGCATCCGCTGGGCGGCGAGATGCGTATTTATTGCCTGTAGATGCATTGCTGGAAGATTATCCCGGGGTGGCGCTGGATAAAGAAAGCGCTTTTTATTTGCGACAGGGTCGGAAAGTATGGAAAGCACGCCCGGCAGCTGAGGGAATCGTCCGTTTGTACGATGATCGCCACCTGTTTATAGGTGTTGGGGAGTTGGAAGGGGATGGAAATATCGTCCCTCGTCGTTTGATTACTGAGTTTTCCGGCGCCGAGACGGAAGAAGCGGGTTGATCTCGGCTAACTACAAGAATTGCTTGTGAAGAAAATGAAAATAAAGGTAAAATTCCCCCTTTGCAGATCTGGAGATAAAGAATGTCAGTAGTTAGCGCCGACAAGGCTAAGATTGTTTCTGATTATCAGAAGGCTCAAGGCGATACTGGCTCGCCGGAAGTGCAAGTTGCGCTGCTCACCGCGCGGATCAATGACCTCACCGGCCATTTCAAGATTCATTTGAAAGACCATCATTCC
>DOVS01000232.1:8509-8828 GCA_003519965.1 Betaproteobacteria bacterium | reverse complement strand
CGATCTCCTGTTGAATGCGGGTATGCCGGTCGCCGCCGTACAGTTGGTGGGTAATATCCTGGTCTTGCTCGGTATTCCCCTCCACGTTGGTATCCAGCAAATAGAGCAAGACGTGGCCGACGCGCGCTTGCCAGACCTTGACCGCCACGTCGCGGCCCGGAAACTCCACCGTCACGTGAACTTCGCTGCCGTCTTCGCGCAACGCCGGCGCGATCGGCAAATCGTCGAAGTCGGAATCGGCGTAAGTGGCGATTTGATTGCCCTCGCCGTCGATTAGCTGGGAAAAATAACCCTGCCGGTACAGCAAACCCACCGCCAC
>DOVS01000232.1:0-8487 GCA_003519965.1 Betaproteobacteria bacterium | reverse complement strand
TATCGCTCGCCGCCTTGCAATGGTCGCCGGCGAGAATACCCAAGCCCCCGGAATACACCGGAAAGCTTTCGTGAAAACCGAATTCGGCGCAAAAATACGCCACCAAGTCGCTTTGTTTGAGATGTTCCGAAACCGAATGGCGGGTCGGTTCGTTATGGTACGTATCGTAGGCGGAAAGCACCCGGTTATACGTCGCCAGAAACACTTGATCGTCGATGGCGTCCACCAAGTGCTGCTCGTCCACCCGCCGCAGAAACACCTTCGGATTGTATCCCACCGCGCCCCACAAACCGGGGTGGAGACGGGCGAACAGCGTCCGGGTGGGCTTGTCCCAGCTATACCAGAGGTTATTGGCCAATTCCTCCAGACGCACCAGCTTGCGGGGAATTTTTGGATTCACTTCGATGGCGAATTTGGTGCTGTGCTTCATCTGTACCCCTTCGTTCAGCGAACGTTACACTCCGCAACCCCAGCGGGAAGACGGTGCGATACGCGTCGGACTATAAGCGGATAAAATGCTCGCGGTAGTACTTCAATTCGTCGATCGACTCGTGAATGTCGGCCAGCGCTTCGTGTTTATTTTGTTTGGTGAATCCGGCGGCGATTTCCGGCTTCCAGCGCTGCACTAATTCCTTGATGCTGCTCACATCGAGATTGCGGTAGTGAAAATAGTCCTCCAGCTTGGGCATGTGATTCGCCAGAAAGCGACGATCCTGACAAATGGAATTGCCGCACATAGGGGACGCCTTGGCCCGGATATGCTGGCGCAGAAAGGAGAGCATTTGCGCCTCCACATCCGTCTCGTGCAGCGTGGACGCCTTGATCTTATCGATCAATCCCGATTTTCCATGGACCGATTTGTTCCATTTATCCATTCCGTCCAGCACCGCATCCGGCTGATGAACCACCAGCACGGGGGACTCCGTTACAATCTCCAGATGGGCGTCGGTGAGCACCATCGCCACCTCGATAATACGGTCGCCATTCGGATCGAGCCCCGTCATTTCCATGTCGATCCAGATGAGCCGGTTGTTGTCTTGTGCCATAATGCTCCACGTCGGTCTGTTTATTCGGCTATTTTGTCACAGTCCTTGTCTACTCGTCATTCCCTATATGCACCCATTCACTTTGGTTTTCATCGCCGCCCTGGCGATCAGCGTGTTGTTAAAAGCCTGGTTGGCCGCGCGCCAGCTTCGTCATGTCCGCGCCCACCGCGCGGCGGTGCCCGCCGCGTTCAGCGGCAAAGTGCGGCTGGACGCGCACCAAAAAGCCGCCGATTACACCGTGGCGAAAACCCGGCTGGGGCTGGCGCAGTCCGCGATGGAGGCAATCGTGCTGCTGGCCTTGACATGGGGCGGCGGCATTCGCTTTCTCGCCGCATTCTGGCATGGCGCGCTCGGCGTCCCGTTGCTCGGCGGCACCGCGTTCATCGTTAGCGTGACGGCCCTGCTTGGGGCGCTGGAAGTTCCGCTCGCCCTGTACCGCACCTTCGTCATTGAAGCTCGTTTCGGTTTCAACAAAATGACGCTGCCCCTCTTCATCGCCGACTTGGCGAAACAAACGCTGCTCGGCGCATTGTTCGGCATTCCCCTGATTATCGCCGTGCTTTGGTTCATGGCGCGAATGGGCGCGGCGTGGTGGTTTTACACCTGGTTGTTATGGATGGGGTTCAACCTGCTGGTGCTGGCGATTTACCCGACGTTTATCGCGCCGTTTTTCAACAAATTCGAGCCGTTGAAAAACGAACCGTTACAGGCGCGCATCGACCGCTTGCTGAAAAAATGCCGGTTTCAGGCGCAAGGATTGTACGTAATGGACGGCTCCAGGCGCAGCAGCCACGGCAACGCCTATTTTACGGGTTTCGGTAAAAGCCGGCGCATCGTCTTCTTCGACAACCTGCTGAAGCAACTGGAGCCCGAGGAGATCGAAGCCGTACTGGCCCATGAATTGGGTCATTATAAACACGGCCATATTTATCAGCGGCTTGGACTACTGTTCGCCCTGAGTTTTCTCTTCCTTTGGCTGCTGGGCGTATTGAGCGCGCAACCCTGGTTTTATCTCGGACTCCATGCGGGCGCGCCCAGCGATGCAGTCGCGCTGGTCTTATTTTTCCTGGTGATTCCGGTGTTTCTGTTTCCCTTCGAGCCGTTATTCAGTCTCTACTCCCGCAAGCACGAATTCGAAGCCGACCGCTTCGCCGCCCGCAACGCCGACGCCGGCGCGTTGCGCAGCGCCTTGCTCAAGCTTTACCGCGACAACGCCGCCACCCTCACCCCGGACCGGATGTATTCCGCCGTTTACGATTCGCATCCGCCGGCGCCGCAACGCCTCGCGCGCTTGCAAAATACGGCGGGGAGTCGATAATAAACGACCCGCAGAGTATTTGTTCATATGTAAGGCTAAATACAGAGAAGAGATGAACTTTGGGCGTAAAAGTTAGCAAAGTAAGAGACAGAAAAACCTTACGTGAAATAACTGCCAAGAATTGCGAGAATGGTTACAAAGGGGAATATGTTTGTATAACCGAAGACTGTAATGCTCAGATGTCTTTTGTTCGTTTATATGAGCAAAGAAGACTTAATAAGGTAATTAGCGTTTCATCATTCTTTAAGTTGAAACCAAATGAGACGCATGCCTATAAGTCATGCCCATATAACACGAGAGGGTCTGTTGAAATAATTGCGAGAGAGTCTGATCCCTCGGTATTAAAAGCCCTAAACAATGGTAAGTATGAATTCAGTCTTCAAGTGTTACATAAACCTGAGATTGGTCGAGCGCAGATAACGAGAGATCGAAAAGATAACCTTGGCAACATAGAAACGCCGCCAAAAGGAATGAAATACGCTCGCAATGGGGTGGCTACAAGCTATATCAGAGTCCTCACTCAAATCCTAACATTAAGGGCAAAAATATAAGACAATGAAGAGCTTGCCTCAATTATTACGTTAAATTATCGCGGGAAAAAGATAAACTGGAATCGGTTTTATTTTGAGCAAGATCAATACATGAAGGCGTATCAGAACATCAAAAATTCCAAAACTCCCTATCCCATTTGCCTTCACGGAGTTATTTCGAAGATTACATCCGCAACCAAGGATTTCAAATATCCGAAGATTAAGCTACATAGTCCATATGTGGAACTCCGAAACGGAAAAACCCCCGTTCGCAGTATAGAATTATTGATTGCCGATGAGAAATTCGACTTGAATGAATTCGCGGAAGACCAAGAAATACTGGTCTATGGTTTAATTAAAATACCCTCAAGCTCAAAGGAATGGATTCCGTCAGGGGAAAGAGACAAAGAAGAACCAAAGAAAATTATTTTTCTAAATATGAATGTTTGGATTAACCATAATCGGCAAATTGCCAAACTGCGGATTTAGCAAGGCGCTGCACCCGGACAAATTTTCCGGTAAGCGCTGTGTTAGAAGGGATAAAAAATAATGAAACTATTAATGCTATTTGCGTTAGGCTGGCTCACCGTCGCTTCCGCTCTGGCGAATCCCTTTCCCCAGGGAAATCCGGCGCGCGGTAAAATGTTAGTGGGAAAATCGTGCGTATCCTGCCATGCGTCGCTGTACGGCGGCAACGGTTCGGGTATTTACACCCGGCCGGACCGCAAAATAAAAAGCGCCGCCCAGCTTAAACAGCAAGTGCACCGCTGCGGTCTTTCCGTCCGCGCGAAATTATTTCCCGAGGAAGAAGAGCACATCGCCGCTTACCTTAACCTGAATTATTATCACTTCAAATAATTCATCCCGATGAACGCCAGCGCCAGCGATCCGGCCGATAAACACTGCACGCCCTGCCAAGCGGGCGCGCCGCCGCTGAATGAAGCGCGTATCCAGGCGCTATTGGGGGCCCTTGCGGGCTGGGGCCGTCAAAACGGCGGCATTGGTAAAACCTTCCGCTTTCGGGATTACCACGAGACCCTTGCCTTCGTGAACGCCACGGCATGGATTTCCCACCGGGAGAATCATCATCCCGAGTTGACGGTCGGCTACAATCAATGCGCCGTGCATTATGTCACCCACGCCGTCGGCGGCCTGTCGGAAAACGACTTTATCTGCGCCGCCAAAATCGACCGGCTGTTCGCGCCGTAAGCGCCGCTTCGCCCGAACGCGGCTTAGCGCTCGAAAAAAAAGCGGGACTCTCCAAACGCGGGAGTGAGTTCGTTCAACCACGTCGCCGCGGGGTCGAAGCGGGCGAAAAACGGCCGCTGCACCCAATCGGGATTGCGCGCCTGAATAAAGCGCAATACGAAAACCTGCTCCCCGGCGATCTCCGCCGTTCCTTGAATCTCCACTTTACCCGGCCCGGCGCTCATGCACGGGCCGCGCGCGGTGCGCGCCAAGCCGGACACCCGGCTAATCGCTTCGCGGTACACCTCCGCCGCCCGCGCCAGCGGCAGCGCGAAATAACTTTTTGCGCCGGTATCGCGTTCGACGAATAAATAATAGGGAACCATGCCCAGCGCGGTTTGGGTTTTCCACAGCCGTTCCCAGACATCGGCGTCGTCGTTGATATGCGCCACCATCGGCGACTGCGTGCGGACGATCGCGCCGGTATCGCGAATGCGCCGCACCGCTTCGCGCACTGCCGGCGGCTCCAATTCCCGCCAATGGTTCAAATGCGCCATGAGCGCAAGTTGCTTACCGGAGCGGGCGATGCGCTCGAACAGCCGGAGCAAGGCGCTGCTGTCGCCATCGCTAATGAAGCGGTAAGGCCAGTAGGAAACCGCCTTGGTGCCGATACTGATATTTCGAATATGATCGAACCGCGGAGCGAGCAACGGCGCCAAATAAGCGCTCAGCTGCGCCGCGCTCATGACCAGCGGATCGCCGCCGGTCACCAATAGGTCGCTTACCTCCGAGTGCGCCGCCAAATAGCCCTGCAACTTCAGCGCCCCCATACTGGAAAAACGCAAATCGCGAATACCGACGAATTGCGCCCAACGGAAGCAAAAAGTGCAATAGCTGTGGCAAGTCTGCCCCTGCGTCGGGAAAAACAGCACGCTTTCCCGGTACTTGTGCTGCATGCCGTTCAGCGGCTCGCCGTCCAGCAATGGAATATTGGTTTCCAGCTGGCCGCCGGGATGGGGATTCAGGCGCAGCCGGATTTCATTCGCCGCTTCTCTTATGCGCGCCGGCTCGGCTCCCGCGTGCAGCAGCGCCGCCATGCGCTCGAAGTCCGCCGCCGGCAGCATCTCCCGGTGAGGAAACGTCAGGCGGAAAATCGGATCGTCGGGCGCGGCGTCCCAATCGATCAGCGCATCGATCACATAGCGGTTAACCCGGAACGGCAATACCGAAGCGACCACCCGCATGGCGAATTGCGTTTCCGCCGGCAATCGACGCAGCGGTTCGATCCGGTCCAACTGGCGCTCGGTGTACGCTTGAAAGCGCGGCGCATGCGCATCGGCAAGCGGGGCGAGCGTTTGGCTCTGGTAAGCGGTTCTCATCGGCGATACAAGACCTTCATGAAGTGTTAACGTGCAGCGCCGTCGACGCCGCCACGGCCTTAAACTGTTGAAACGGGCCGGAACGCCGCCCCGTATTCGCCGCCGATCCCGTAACTCGGCGCCGCCGCTGTCGCAATATCATGCGAAGGGGATCGCATTGTACAAAATATTCTTGTGTAATACGAATCCATCGAAAAATCGCCTGCCACCCGTTGTCCATTACAATAACAGCTTTCGACACCAACCCGGTTGCACATGCCAAACGTCCCCTCGCCTCGCCATGGCGCGATTATCGCCAGTTACGGTAGAAACTTTCTCGCCGAACTGGACAGCGGCGCGCTGGTTCGCTGCATTACCGCCGGTAAAAAGGGCGGCGTCGTCTGCGGCGACCGCGTGCTGATTCGCCTATCCGGCGGCGGCGAGGGGATTATCGTCGAGCGTTTGCCCCGCACCTCCCTACTTTACCGCGCCGACGCCTACCGGGAAAAAATACTCGCCGCCAATATCACGCAAGTCATCGTCGTGGTCGCGGCGGCGCCTAGCTTCTACGAAGAATTGATTCACCGTTGCCTGGCGGCGGTGGAAGGCGGCGGCTTGAAAGCACTCATCGTGCTCAATAAAAGCGATTTAGTCGAGCCGACCGCCCGCGCCCTGAAAACGCTGGAACTATTCAAACAACTCGGCTATCCGCTGTTGTCCTTATCCGCCAACCGAGATATTACCCCGTTGCGCCCCTACCTCAACGGCGAAACCAGCGTCCTCGTCGGTCAGTCCGGCATGGGGAAAACCAGCATCGTCAACGCGCTCGTTCCAGACAGCGCCGCCCGCACCGGAGAAATTTCCCTGGCGCTCGATTCTGGCAAACACACCACCACGCACGCGCGGCTTTACCATCTGGATGACGCCAGCCATCTGATCGATTCCCCCGGTTTACAGGAATTCGGTCTGAAGCATCTGCACGAAGCGGACATTCAACGGACTTTTGTCGAATTTCGCCCATTCCTCGGCCATTGCCGCTTCCGCAATTGCCGCCACCTGCGCGAGCCGGGCTGCGCGGTGCGCGAAGCCGTCGCGCAAGGACAGATCGATCCGCGCCGGCTCGCGGCCTACCATCGGATTATCGGCTAACGCGCTTTCGCCGCGGCGCGCGCACTCGGCCCGGCGATGCGCGGCTTAATCCTGCAAGTAATCCACCAGCATGCCGCTGGTCCGGCGCAGCCGCTGGCTCAGCAGGCGGGCGATCTTCATCACCACTTTCAGCCCCAAGGCGGGATATTGCTGGGTCATCCGTTGAAAATTATCCTTAGTCAGCAGCACGACGGTGGCGGCGTCCAGCGCCGTACAGGTGGCGGAGCGCGGCTCTCCGTCGATCAACGCCATTTCCCCCACCATCTTCCCGGCCCCCATAGCGGCGACCTCCTTGCTTGCGCCGTGGCCGTCTTCCTTGGAAATGGCGATACGCCCGCTCACCACCAGGCAAAGATAACTCCCTTGCGCGCCCTCGCGGAAAATCACCGTGCCGGGCGCCGCCGCGTAGGCTTGCACGACTTTCGCCAGCGCCAGGATTTCCGGCCAGTCGAAATCCTGAAACATCCAAGCGCCTTCCAGCATATGGCACATTTCCTCCTCGAAAGACTGACCGGCGCCCAACAACGTCAATTCATCGGTTATCGCGTTTTCCCGCGTTTCCGTCATCGCGTTCTCCTTACTCTCCGTTTACGTCGAGATGGCCCCCGGCGCGCTGGCCGCGCCGTCGATTTCCGTATCTGCGCGAGAATAGGGCGGCGCGCAGCAACACCACACTTTGAGCGCCTTGCCGCCGGTATGTTCGAGACGATGCGGCGTTTCCGGCGGAATCCACACCGTATCGCCGGCGGCGGCCGCAAACACCGCGTCCCCAAGCCTCATGCGCCCCTCCCCTTGAATCGCATAATAAAACACCTCGCTCGCTCGGCGACAGTGCAAGCGCCTTTGGAAATCGCGGCCTCCGCTAAGCGTTGACGGCGATCGCCGTCCCGCGCGGAACGGCAAAGCGCGCGGATTAGCGAACCGTCCTTGGTTTCATCGGGAGGCATTCGATCGTATACCGTCCTAAAGGTTATGCGCCTCCTTTAGCCGCCGCCGCGGCGCCCGGTTGTTTCTTGCTACACTACAGACAGGCGCGCATAGCGGCGGCATGCCCGCGCGTCCATCCCTACATATAGTGTAGCCCCGCGCGCGTCGCGCGCCACCCTGCCGAGGAGCCGCGTCCGCCCATGCATCCATCCCATGACGCCGCCGGCGTTCCGCTGGACACGCTGATCGCCGCCCTGCAAAACCCGGCGCTCTACGATCCGCCCGCGCAGGCGTTCCAAGTCATCGAAACCCATATCTCCTATGTCCTGCTGACCGGAGACTATGCTTACAAAATCAAAAAGCCGCTGGACCTTGGTTTTCTCGACTTCAGCACCTTGGACAAACGCCGCCATTACTGCCAGGAAGAATGGCGGCTCAACCGGCGGCTGGCGCCCGATCTGTATGTTGGCGTCGCGGCCATTACCGGAACCCCGGCGCAGCCCCGTTGGGACGGCCCAGGGCCGGTGCTGGAGTACGCTGTTAAAATGCGCCAATTTCCGCAACGCGCGTTGCTCGGCGAGATAGTCGCCCATGGCGGCCTTCGCTCGCGCCAGTTGACCCGGCTGGCGAAGCGCATCGCGGCTTTCCACCGCGCCGTCGCGCCCGCCCCGGCAAACACGCCCTACGGTGCGCCCGCCAGCATTATTCAGCCCGCCCTGCAAAATTTCAGCCAGATCGCCCCGCTGCTGGACGACGAGGCCGACCGATTGCAACTCGACGCATTGCGGGTATGGAGCGAACGCGAATTTCTGCATCTGGAGCCCTTCTTCCGGCGGCGCAAGGCGGAAGGATGCATCCGGGAGTGCCATGGCGACTTGCACACCGGCAACATGGTGCTGTTGGACGACGAAATCACGGTATTCGACTGCATCGAGTTTAACGACAACCTACGTTGGATCGACATCCTCAAC
>DOVS01000334.1 GCA_003519965.1 Betaproteobacteria bacterium | reverse complement strand
CAAAACGTAAAATGCTTATGATTACCGGACCCAATATGGGCGGCAAGTCCACCTATATGCGCCAGACCGCCCTCATCACGCTGCTCGCGCACTGCGGTTCCTTTGTCCCCGCCCAATCTGCTCGAATCGGGCCGATAGACCAGATATTCACCCGCATCGGGGCTTCGGACGACTTGGCCGGCGGACGCTCCACGTTTATGGTGGAAATGACGGAAACCGCCAATATTCTTAATAATGCAACATCCACTAGTTTGGTGCTGCTGGATGAAATTGGGCGCGGCACCTCGACCTTCGATGGACTAGCCTTGGCTTATGCTTGCGCCCGCCATCTCGTGAACCGAAATGCCTCCTTCACACTATTCGCCACCCATTATTTCGAGCTGACCCATCTTGCCCAAGAATTCCGGCAAATTGCGAATGTACACGTGGAGGCGGCCGAACATCAGGAGCGCATCGTCTTCCTGCATAGCGTGCGGGAAGGTCCAGCCAGTCAAAGTTACGGGTTGCAGGTCGCCGCCTTGGCCGGCGTTCCACCGGCAATTATTCAAGTCGCTAAAAAACGCCTGATTCAACTAGAACAACAAAGCGCGAGCGCTAACCCTCAGGGAGACCTGTTCAATCCGTCCCCTCCCGCTGTGGCGGAGGAACACCCCGCCCTCGCGCTGCTGCGGGAGCATAATCCCGATACGCTCACGCCCAAGGCGGCGCTGGACTTAATTTATTCCCTAAAGAAGAAATTAGACTAATCCTTCGACGACATCGCGCTGACTAGCGCCAGCACCTCCGCGGCATGGCCCTTGGGAGTGACGCCGTACAGCGCATGACGAACGATCCCGGCCGGGTCGATGACAAAGGTCGAGCGAAGAACACCCATGCGCTTAACCCCATCGCTCTCCTTCTCCCGCCATACGCCATAACGGTCGCATAGCTCGCCATCGGCATCGGATAACAAACGCACGGCCAACCCATGTTTATCGCGGAAATCGGCATGACGCAAACAGTCGTCCCGACTAACGCCGAGCACGACAGCGTTCAATTCCCTAAACGCGTCTTCCAAGTCGCTAAACTCAATCGCCTCTTGAGTGCATCCCGGCGTATCGTCACGCGGATAAAAATACAACACCACGACTATTCCTCGGAAATCGGATAAGCCGACCATTTCCATGTCCACATCAGGCAAGCTGAAATCCGGTGCGAATGCGCCGCATTGCAACATATGGGTGTCTCCTTTCAACGGGAACACTCATTTTTAGCCGAACGCACGCAAAGAAAAGCCGGGAGAACCGATTTTTTCGCTGCGTTGCCAACCTGTATGCTATGAAAACAAAACAAAGCCGCCAGTACACGCCTCATCCTAAAGCCAGGCGCAGTTGCCGCCGCGCGTCTACCCGTGCGCTCCACCGCTGGGCTATGTCGTCTGTGCGGTGTTCATCGTGACCGGGCTAGAGCACAAGCGGCCCGCCTATCCTGTGAGACGAATAGTCAGAAACGCCCTCCGCGCCTATTTTCTAGCATCGTCGCCATGCGAAACCCTAATCGCCCGCGATCATTCACGCCGTCCGAGCCATGTCTCTGGGGCATACGCTCGCGTAAGACGCACACGCATTTGCTAGCAAATGCGGCTATGCTCGCGACGCCTCCCTGCCGATCGCGCTCGCCACCGTCAAAAATGACTTTAGCATAAAACTGCTAGCAAATAGACCTTGACGAACGAATGATGAATACATATTAATTGCTATAAATCAACATGATTTTGTAGAATATTTATTTCTATAACTCCAATTGTCTTATAGAAAATAAATAATAAGGATGCTACAATTCCTACTGGCCGCATACTCCAAACTTACGCTGCCAACAAACTGATTTATAACACATTAAAAAGGTGAATCGAATGAAATATTCTGTGCTGCTTGCCGCTCTACTCGCTCTCTCCTTAACCGGTTGCGGTAAAAAACAAGAAGCTTCGACTCCAGCCGCTGCGCCCGAAGCGGCCGCACCCGCTACGACAGCGCCAGCAACCCCCGCACCCGCACCCATGACGAAAACCGCCGAGCCGGAGCATAGCGCCACCGCACCCGCCACTAACGATAAACACTAAGCGGCGCGCACCATACGACCAAAAGCCGGCGCAAGGCCGGCTTTCCGCTCCCTGCCGCAAGCGAGGTGCGGAGGGTGTCGCATACTACGTCTCCTATTGGCAAATATGGCGCCAGCCAAGGCCTTCATTTTGCTCCGCCACCGCCACCCACGCTGTTTCGCAACTTAGCACCCGGCTGAGGGCTTTTCTTGCCAACGCGGGACGATTATTGCGTTCACTGAGGTGGGCCGCAACAATATGCTGTAATCCCCCGACATCCAGAGAAGCTAATAAATCAGCGGCCTCGTCGTTGCTCAGGTGCCCCAAGCGGCCACCGACTCGCCGCTTTAACGCGAGAGGATAGGGGCCGTCGCGCAACATCGCCACATCATGATTGCACTCCAAGACTAAGGCGTCACACCCGCCGAGGATCGCCTCGATATGCGTCGTCGCGCAACCGGTATCGGTCACCACGCCCAAGCGGCGGGCGCCATCGCCAAAAACGAACTGCACTGGTTCGCGTGCGTCATGAGGAACGGGAAACGGTGTAATTTCGACGCCGCCGATATGGAATGCGGCATGCGTATCGATAAGATGCAGCGCCGCCGCCTCTGGCGCCTTATCGCCAAGAGCGCTGAGGGTGCCGTGCGTCAGCCAAACGGAAAGCCGATGCTTTCGCGCGAAGCCGAACACGCCGCTCGTATGGTCTGTATGCTCGTGAGTCACCAACACAGCGGAAATATCTTCCGGCTGGAGCGACAAGCGTTCCAAGCGCCGCCCCGTTTCCCGAACACCGAAACCGCAGTCGATCAATAACCGGGTCCCGCCCCCTTCCACCACCAGCGCATTACCGCTGCTGCCGCTGCCGAGGGAGGCGAAACGCATTATTTTAATTGGCCGTACAGCAGACTAATAATTTTTCCCGCCGTCGTTGAGTTGTCCGGCTTGCCGTCTTTGTCGCGCACGTCAACCGCGCTGCCTTGAGCGGTCTTCTTCACATGTACTTGGTATTGCACTTTGCCGGGCTTATCGCTATGACTTCTCCAGAAAGCCAGCTTAGATAAGAATCCTTGATCGTTGGAAGCATCTCCTGCCTCGGGATTAATATAGCGGACATAATAAATTCCTTTAGCGCGGTCACGATCCTCCACGGTGAATCCGACCCGATCCAGCGCCAGACCGACACGCCGCCAAGCGCGGTCAAAAGGATCCAGCATAGTCAGCAGGGAACTCCCATCGGGAAGCTTAGTCAGCACCGCATGCTCGCGCACATTCTCGGTCGCCACCATGGCGTTAGCGCGCGCCTTCTGCACCCCGAAGCGCACCATCACCCGGCGCAACATTTCCGCCTCCAGCCCGGGATCCGGCGGCATCGGCTCCCATATGGCGCGGTCGCCGCCATCGCCGCCTTCGATGACTTGATACATGCCGCGATGACTGATGTATATCTCGGTCGTGCCGGGCTTGACGCCACGCTCCAGACGGGTGCGAAACTTATCTCGTTCGGGAGTCGAATATAAATTATCGACAATCTTTCCCAACAACCGGCGAATGGGACCTTCAGGAATCTTAGCGCGATTCTCGGCCCAGTCGGTCTCCATAATGCCAGCAGCCGGTATTTCGGTTTTGATAATAAAACCGTTTTCCTGCCAGAATGCCTTCATGATCGGCCAGACTTTCGCCGGGACCATGTTAACCACCAACCACCGCTCCGAACCAGCGCGATGCATACTGACCTTGGGTTCCTCCGGTAACAGCGTACTCATTTGGCGCTGCTGTTGGACGCCTTGTCCTTTGCGATATGCGGAAAATGTCGTTGCGCCGTCAGCCTTGACGGCTGGGACTGCATATTGATTATCGGCGCTAGGGGCGGTAAGGTCGGGAGGAACCACCAATGAAGGCAGCGAACTGGCGCTGGCGGATTTATAATCGATTTTCTTGCCGTTCAGCGACGGCATGGAACTGCACCCCGCCAGCCCTGCCAGTAGCGCGGCGGCGGCAATCAGTCCCGTCAGCGTATCGAATCTCATCTTGCCATTCCTTCTCTCATTGATCTAAAAGCGCCGCCAGCCGCATCGCCTGCGCCACTTCTTCATGATACACCGCCGATAACGGCGTCAGCGGCAACCGGATGCCGCCGTCGATCAGCCCCATTTTTTGCACCGCCCACTTCACCGGTATCGGGTTCGCCTCGACAAACAATTTTTTGTGCAACGCCGACAGGCGGCCGTTGATCGAGCGCGCTTGCGCCAGTTCTCCCGCAAAAACGGCAAGACACATTTCGTGCACCATCCGCGGTGCGATATTGGCCGTCACCGAAATCACGCCATGCCCCCCCAGCAACATCAGCGCCAGCGCCGTGCCGTCGTCGCCGCTGTATACTTTGAAATCCGGCGGTGCGCGAAACAGCAAGTCCGCCGCCCGCTCCAAGTTAGCAGTCGCATCCTTGACGCCGACGATATTGGGAACTTGCGCCAAGCGTAGGATCGTCTCGTTGGACAGATCGCTCCCCGTCCGACCGGGCACATTATAGAGTATTTGCGGAATAGCCACCGCTTCGGCAATCGTCCTGAAATGACGATACATGCCTTCTTGCGTCGGTTTATTGTAATAGGGCGTCACCAGCAAACAATAATCCGCCCCCGCCTCCTTGGCGCAGCGCGTTAATGCAACCGCCTCTTGAGTCGAATTAGCGCCCGTTCCGGCAATAACCGGCAAACGCTTTCCCGCCTGTTCGACCACGGTGCGAATTAACCGGCAATGCTCGTCGAATGTCACCGTAGGCGATTCGCCCGTGGTGCCGACAACGACGATGCCGTCGCTGCCTTCGGCCGCATGAAAATCCACCAGCGCGCGCAAGCGTGCTAAATCCAGCGCCCCATCTTCATGCATCGGGGTTACAACCGCAACTAAACTGCCTTTCAGCATACGTTCAAATCCATCAATCAGCAGGGGGTACGCCTTCGCGTTTAAGCCGGTGGGCTTGGAGCAACATCGGTGAAGCTTCCACGACGTTCCTTAGAGAAGCTTGCTGTCATAAAGGCGCTTAGTTTACCTGAATATTCGACCATGGAAAACCTGCCGGACGCCCCTTTCAATTGGCTTCGCGATCTCAGGAACAACACTCTTTTTCGGCGATGCCGATGGGTTGGAGCACTTCGCCGGTGATCGGATTCGGACGAAAGACCGTGCATCCTTTCAGACCCGCTTGATAGGCTTGCCAATATAAATCGGCAAAGGCGTCAAACGGATAATTTTCGGGAATGTTAATGGTCTTGGAAATTGCATTATCCACGTGGGCCTGCAAAGTTGATTGCATGGCAAGATGCTGACCCGGTTCGATTTCCGTTGCCCGCACAAACGCATCGGTCAGCGGCGCATCCGCTCCCCGTGTGCGTCGATAGTACTGATAGGCGTAATCGGAAACCGTCACCGTTTCTGTCTGACCCGCCGCGTTACGGACACGCCGTTGTCCCGCGAACGCGAAGACGGGCTCCAAGCCACTGGAAATATTGCCGGCCAACAAGCTAATCGTGCCAGTCGGCGCAATGGCCGTCACATGGCTATTGCGTATGCCATGACGCCGAATGCCGTCACGAATATCCTGAGGCAAACAAGAAACGAATGCGCCCGCAAGATAGGGCTCGGCATCGAACGATGGAAAAACACCGCGTTCCCGCGCCAATTCGATCGAAGCGCGATAAGCGCTGCGGCAGATCGCCGCCATGATCTCATGCGCGGTAGTGAATGATTGTTGACTCCCATAACGAACGCCCAACATGATTAAGGCGTCGGCCAAGCCAGTAATCCCCAGGCCGATCCGGCGCGAAGCATGCGCCACGCGGCGCTGCTTTTCCAGGGGAAAATGGGAAATGTCGTACACATTATCCAGTAAGCGCACCGCCAACGCCGCGGTCTCCCGTACCCCCGCCATATCGAGTGCGGCGTGCGCACTAAACGGATCGCTAACGAAACAGGTGAGATTAATAGAACCCAAATCACACGCGCCATACGGCGGCAAAGGCACTTCACCGCACGGATTGGTCGCGGTAATCCGCTCGCAATAATGGAGATTATTCGATTGGTTGACCCGATCGATAAACACCACGCCTGGTTCGGCGGAGTCGTAGGCGGCGTG
>DOVS01000269.1 GCA_003519965.1 Betaproteobacteria bacterium | reverse complement strand
GGATTACACGGTGCGCAAGGCGGCGTACATGCATAGTTTCCGCAAGGGATTTTTGCCGATGCTCCTAGTTATGCTGCTAATCGGCGGGTTGTTGCTACGAGAGCCGGATTTTGGCGCGTTTGTCGTGATCGCGGCGATTTCCATGGCGATTTTGTTTCTTGGCGGTTTGAGCTGGCGACAATTCAGCCTGCTAATCGTGCTGCTGGTTATCGGTTTTTTGCTGTTGATTTGGAGTTCGCCCTATCGCATGCAACGGGTGATGGGATTCATGGATCCCTGGGCCGATCCCTACGGCAAGGGGTATCAGCTCAGTCACGCCCTAATTGCTTTTGGCCGGGGGGAGTGGTTCGGCGTCGGCTTGGGCGGCAGCGTCGAAAAGTTGCTTTATCTGCCGGAGGCGTATACCGATTTTCTGCTGGCGGTCATTGCCGAAGAGCTGGGACTCGCCGGCGTGGCGGTGGTGGTGCTGGCGTTCGCTTGGTTGACGTGGCGCATCTTCCGCATCGGGCGTCAGGCTGCCGCCCAAATGCGCTATTTTCCCGCTCTGGTGGCGCAGGGAACCGGCGTATGGCTGGCGATACAGGCGGTCATCAATATCGGCGTCAATATGGGATTGTTGCCGACTAAGGGCCTGACGCTGCCGTTGTTGAGCTACGGCGGCAGCGGGATCGTATCCAATTGCGTGGCGTTAGGCATTCTGCTGCGCGTGGATTGGGAAAACCGGCAATTGCTGAAAGGGTATTCGGTATGAATTATTTTCCAGCAACGGTTTATTCCGGCGGAAGCAAGGCCATGTCGGCGCCAACCTTCCTAGGGTTGGCGGGAGCAGCGGCATGAGCGATTTTCCGGCGCCGCCGATTCCAATGAAAGCGCAGGCGGGCGAGGCGCAGGCCATGCCGGGACCTACTGCCGCCGGCAGGGCGGACGCTGCGAAGAGCGTGCGGACGCTGCTGATTATGGCGGGTGGAACGGGAGGGCATATTTTCCCCGCGCTAGCGGTGGCCGACTACTTGCGGGCGGAGAATTGGCGGGTGGTCTGGTTGGGTACGCGAGGCGGGATGGAAGCGGATCTCGTGCCGAAGCGGGGGTACGACATTGCATGGTTGACCTTTGCGGGAATGCGCGGAAAGGGATGGCTGCGTTGGATGTTGTTGCCGCTGTTGCTGTTGCTGGCGATGTTTCAGAGCGTGCGCGCTATTTTTCGCCACCGTCCCGACGTTGTATTAGGCATGGGCGGTTACGCCGCTTTTCCCGGCGGCATGATGGCGGTGCTGCTGGCGCGTCCCTTGGTGATTCACGAACAGAATTCCATTGCCGGCCTGACGAATCGGGTGTTGGCGGTGGTGGCGGATCGGGTGTTGGCGGCGTTTCCAAGCGCTTTCGAGAAAAGGGCGGATGGCGTGAAAAGCTGGTTGCCGCGTCCGCGGGGTGCGGAATGGTGCGGTAATCCCGTGCGCGTAGAAATCGCCGCTTTGCCGGCGCCCGAGGCGCGCTTTGCCGGCCGCGAAGGACCTTTGCGCGTGCTGGTCGTGGGCGGCAGCCGCGGGGCGGCGGTATTAAACCAGGTCATGCCACAGGCGCTGGCGGCAATGCCCGCCGCGCAACGGCCGCAGGTGCGCCATCAGGCGGGAGCAGGGCATGCCGAGGCGTTGCGCGAAGCGTATCGCGCCGTTGGCGCGGCAGCGGAGGTGCAAGCATTCCTGACGGATATGGCGGACGCCTATGCGTCATGCGATGTCGTGATTTGCCGTGCAGGGGCGTTGACGGTCGCGGAACTGGCCGCCGCGGGCATCGCTAGCGTGTTGGTGCCGTTTCCTTACGCGGTGGATGACCACCAAACCCATAATGCGCATTTTTTGAGCGACGCCGGGGCGGCGTTGCTGCTGCCCCAAGGTGAATTGAGTGCAACGCGGCTTGCGCAGTGGCTTGCCAGCGTGACGCGGGAACAGTTGCTGGCAATGGCCGTTAAGGCGCGGACGCTGGGTAAGGCAGACGCTACGCGGCTAGTGGCGCGAGCTTGTCAAGAAGCAGCCGGCGCCGAAGATGGCCGCCGCGAAAATGAAGTTCCATGAGGCACAAGGTAAAACACGTTCATTTTATCGGCATCGGCGGTTCTGGCATGAGCGGCATCGCTGAAGTGCTGCTCAACTTGGGATATCAGGTGAGCGGTTCCGATGTGGCCGCGGGCGCCGCCACCCAGCGCTTACGGCAGCTTGGCGCGGTGGTTAGTAAAGGCCACGTAGCGGCGCACGTGAATGGCGCTAACGTGGTTGTCGTGTCTACCGCCGTTAAGGAGGATAACCCGGAAGTGGGTGCGGCGCGGGAAAAAGGGATTCCCGTTGTGCCGCGGGCGGTGATGTTGGCGGAATTGATGCGGCTGCGTCAAGGGATTGCGGTGGCGGGCACGCACGGTAAAACCACGACCACGAGTCTGATTGCCAGCGTGCTGGCGGAAGCGGGGATGGATCCCACCTTTGTCATCGGCGGCCGGTTGGAGGCGGCGGGCGCGCACGCACGTTTGGGCGGCGGCGAATTTTTGGTGGCGGAGGCGGACGAATCGGACGCCTCCTTCCTGTACCTTAACCCCGTCCTGGCGGTGGTCACGAATATCGACGCCGACCATATGGAAACCTATGGCAACGACTTCGGCCGGCTCAAGCAGGCGTTCGTGGATTTTGTCCACCGGTTGCCGTTTTACGGCATGACGGTGTTGTGTGTGGACGATCCGCATGTGCGTGAGATCATGCCGCGGCTGACCAAACCGGTCATGACCTATGGCTTGTCCGAAGCGGCGCAAATCCGGGCGGTCGCGGGTTGTCCTCATGGCGGCCAAATGCGTTTTACCGTGGAGCGG
>DOVS01000175.1 GCA_003519965.1 Betaproteobacteria bacterium | reverse complement strand
GCTCGTCGAGCTCGTTCCACTGCGATGGAAACTTGCGGTCGTTGTTCTTCAGCGAAATCACGACCTCGGCGATATTGCGCGCCGGTCGTTCATTGGTGCCGTTGAAGATGACGTCTTCCATGCCGCCGCCGCGCATCTGCTTGGCCGACGCTTCGCCCATCGCCCAGCGGAGCGCTTCCAGCAGGTTGGATTTGCCGCAGCCATTGGGGCCGACGATCCCCACCCGCTGGCCAGGCGTCAGGATAGCGGTTGGGTCGACAAAGGATTTAAAACCGGCGAGTTTAATATGAGTCAGGCGCACAGGCGACATTATACCTGCCCGCCGCATCATCGCGACAAGACCAGAAAACTAATGTTAATTAATTGATTAGCATTAATTAACTATAATGGCTACGGTAATCGATCTATTTTAAATTTATAATGCTTTTTTTGTAATGACGAGCACCGTTATGTCCAGTCAGCCTAGCAAAGCCTTAGCACACTTCGACAATCCCAATCCAGAACGGGATTTTCTCATTCATATGGAAATTCCCGAATTTACCTGCCTGTGCCCAAAAACCGGGCAGCCGGATTTCGCTACCCTGTACCTCGACTATATTCCCGACCGGCACTGCGTCGAGCTCAAAAGCCTCAAGCTTTACATCTGGTCGTACCGCGACGAAGGCGCATTCCACGAAGCGGTGGCCAATCGCATTCTCAACGACCTCGCCGCCGTCACACAACCTCGGTTTATACGGCTAACGGCAAAATTTTACGTACGCGGCGGCATTTTCACCACCGTCACGGCCGAACACCGTCAACCCGGCTGGGAACCCCAGCCGCAAGTGAATTTGCCGGCTTTTACGCCGCAATCCAACACTCGCTGATGAATGTCACGGCGACAGGCTCGCGCGATTTTTCACGATCATCCAGCGGCGCTTGCGCGCTGGGCGTCGATTTCGGCACTTCCGGCGCCCGCGCCGTCATTGTCGATGCGCAAGGCGCGGCCCTCGCCGAAATTCGCCAGAACTATCCCGCCAGCAACCCGGAACATACGGTCTCCGGCTGGCGCAGCACGCTGTTTTTTTTGCTCTCCCGCATTCCTCCGGTGTTGCGGCGACAATTACGCGCTATCGCTATCGATGGCGCCTCGGCGACCGTTTTGCTGTGCAATAGCGATGGGCGAATATTATTGCCGCCGCTGCTTTACTACGACAGCCGCGCCGCCGAGGAGGCGGCCTTCTTGCGAACCGTCGCCCCTCCCGGCCAAGCGGTGCTAAGCCCTTCCTCCAGCTTAGCCAAATTGCTGTGGTTCTCTAAGCAAAGCGCTTATCGCGACAGCCGCTATTTAGTGCATCAGGCCGATTGGCTCGCTTTTCTACTGCACGGCCAGGCAGGCGTCAGCGATTACCACAACAGTTTGAAATTGGGCTACGATCCCGAACGCTTACGTTATCCCGATTGGCTGCGCGCTTTGCCCGTCGCTTCCCGCCTGCCGCGGATATTGGCGCCCGGCGCGCCCATCGGTCCGGTAATGAAAGCCATTGCCGCGCGTTTTTCCCTCCCCGCTGACTGTATTGTTCGCGCCGGCACTACGGATAGCATTGCCGCCTTTCTCGCCAGCGGCGCCTGTCGGACGGGACAAGCCGTCACCTCGCTGGGTTCGACCTTGGTGCTAAAAGTACTGAGCAAGCGACGGGTAGACGCAGCGGATTATGGCGTTTACAGCCACCGGCTAGACGATTTATGGCTAGCGGGGGGCGCATCCAACAGCGGCGGCGCCATATTACGGCAATTTTTCAGCGACGCCCGGATCAAGCGGCTCAGCGCCAGAATCGATCCCGAGCGCCCCAGCGCTCTGGACTATTATCCCTTGCTACGGCCCGGCGAACGCTTTCCCCTCAACGACCCGGCGCTGCCGCCGCGCCTTAGCCCGCGCCCCACGGATGACGCCGTTTTCCTTCAGGGTTTGCTGGAAGGGATCGCGCGAATCGAAGCCGACGGCTACCGCCTGCTTACGGAACTCGGCGCCACACCCGTCACCGAAGTATTCAGCGCTGGCGGCGGCGCGGATAATCCCATATGGACGCGCATCCGCCAACGTCTGCTGCACGTCATGGTGCGTCACCCGCCCCACACCGAGGCTGCCTATGGCGT
This sequence comes from Betaproteobacteria bacterium, assembly GCA_003519965.1. Lineage (GTDB taxonomy): Bacteria > Pseudomonadota > Gammaproteobacteria > Burkholderiales > UBA9220 > UBA9220. The sequence goes on along the minus strand of DOVS01000175.1, from coordinate 423 downwards.
GGCCTTACTGGCCCTCAATGGAAAGGCCGTGGCGCCGCCCGCGTAAAGTGGACATTGCCGCCGCCGCGCCTTATCCGTCATAATTCCGTCAGCCGTTGACGGAGCATCCCATGCCTTTTTCTCAAGGTGTTTTCTACCATAGCGACCTCCCTTTACAGTGGCGCGGCGAACCGTTGCCAGCGACACGGGGGTTACAGCAGCAGATGCGCACCAATACCGTTCTATTCCACGCCTTGGCGGCAATGGAAACGCCGCTGACGGAACAGGAAGCAGAAATTGGCGGCGCCCTAACTAAGATTCTTGATCGCTTAGAGGCCAAGCTCAACCTTGCCGTCGACCTGCTGTCTCAACTCACGACAAGCCAGACGCCGCTGCCCGCTACCCACCCAGTTACCCTCAGCGCCGAAGCAATCGAGTGGACGG
>DOVS01000046.1 GCA_003519965.1 Betaproteobacteria bacterium | reverse complement strand
GAAATGAAGCACAGCTTACGGACATGACGGCTTCACGTAGCAATGAACGGTTCTTGCCGGGTATCACATTTCCCGAATCGCTAAAAATTGCGTCTTCAGCGGATATGGCCAGCATTGCCGGGTTCGAGCATTATCTAGTGGTGGTACCCAGCCATGCGTTTCGACAGACTCTGGAGAATTTATATAGCGCCCGAGCTAAAGCCAACATGCCGTCTGAGCCGCAGTCGATCATTTGGGGAACCAAGGGCTTTGATCCGGAATCCGGAAATTTACTCAGCGAGGTAACGCGTGAAGTGTTCGGGGAAAATATTGCACCCGCATTGATTACCGGGCCCAGTTTTGCCAAAGAAACCGCCAAAGGACTACCCACCGCACTGGTGCTGGCATGTGAGCAAACCGAAGAGGGCGAGAAATTGGCAGAGTGGTTTCGCAGCCCGAGCACACGCGTCTATCCGAACAAGGATCTGACGGGTGCACAGATCGGCGGCGCGGTGAAAAATGTGATGGCGATCGCTGCCGGCATGGGAGATGGTCTCGGTTTTGGTTACAATGCGCGCGCGGCGCTAATCACGCGGGGCTTGGCGGAAATCGCCCGCCTTGGGGCGGCGCTGGGCGGCCAGCCGGAAACATTCATGGGGTTGACCGGCGCGGGCGATTTGATCCTGACGTGTACCGGCGACTTGTCCCGCAATCGTCTCGTTGGATTGCAGTTGGCCAAGAACAAGCCGCTGGATACCATCCTGATGGAGCTTGGCCACGTTGCCGAAGGGGTGCATAGTGCGCGCGAGGTCCTCGCCTTGGCGCAAGCGCTGGACATCGATATGCCGATTACCCGGGCAGTACGCCATATATTGTACGACGATACACCCGCCGCCGCCGCCGTGGAGGAACTGTTGAACCGCGCTCTCAAACCGGAGCACGCTAACTGAGCAGCGCCTTCACGTTACGCTGCCAAATGATGGATCGCTGTGATGCGGCGGTAGCGGCCGCCCGGTAATTTTGCCTCCCTGGGTTACCGGACCGCCGGGGAATAGTTTATAGAGCCGCCTTTTCCCCGTTCCGGCACAGAATCGATCTTCCAGCGCTTTCAGCAATATCCGCGCGCTGGACGCCACGCCGTGGCGAGCATAGTATTCCCGGAGAAAATAGAGAATTTCCCAATGACGCTCGGTCAGCTCGATTTCCTCCTGGCGGGCGCTTTGTTCGGCGGTCGCTTCCGACTAGTCAGCAATATCCAGGAAATGGCCTTCCGGATCTAGTTGGGGCGCATTCTCGCCCATGAGAAATTGGTTAATGTCGCACATCGATCATCTCCTTGGCGGGGTTGTCGACGTTACGTTTCGATAGGGCGGAACGCCGCTGTCGCCATGCCTTATTCCGACTATCTTGATAATATATTCACACTATAGCACCGGATGGGTAAACGTCCAGAAGCGGCATATTTATCCGCCGCCGGCGAATCCAGCTTGCCGCCACGCTTCATACACCATCACCGCGGCCGCATTGGATAAATTGAGGCTGCGGCTGTGCGGCAGCATCGGTAGGCGAACACGCCGGCTTGCGGGAATGCTTGCCAATATTGCTGGCGGTAAACCACGCGTTTCCGGGCCGAAAACCAGCACGTCCCCTTTTTGGTACACGACATCGGTATAGCGAATGGCGCCGTGGGTCGTCGCTGCGAATAGGCGGCGGCCGTCAAGTGCGGTTAAGCAGTCCGTCCAGGTGGTGTGTACGCGGAGCGTCGCGTACTCGTGGTAGTCTAGGCCGGCGCGGCGCAGTTGCCGATCCTCTAGGGAAAACCCAAGGGGTTCGACTAAGTGTAGTTGAACGCCGGTATTGGCGCATAGCCGGATAATATTGCCGGTGTTGGGTGGAATTTCCGGTTCGAATAACACTAACGCGAACATATTTTTAGTCCAATGAGTCGTAATTGTTTCGCCTGGAGCCCTCGGCATGCTTGCGGGGCGGCGCACCCGCGGGCGCCGATTATGGTGCGCGCGGATTGCCGATGATCTCTGCCGTATTTTCTGGCGGCGTCGTGATGGGGTGCGGTGTTTTTTGGCGTGGCGTCAGGCGCGCGCGGAAGCCGTAGCCCGCTCTCGCCGGGACGCCGCCGATCTTGCCGTGTGTTTCCATGGCGTTACTCGCGTTATGCGGAACGCCCGCCAGCGGACGTGCGGGCGATGACCCAAGCGCTGACTGTGGCCGCGCCGGCGCGGCGCACGGCGGCGGCAAGTTCATGCAGCGTGGCGCCCGTTGTCATTACGTCGTCTACCAGCGCGATGCGCATTCCCTCCAGGGGGGTGGCGCAGGCAAACGCGCCACGCAGGTTTTTTCTACGCGCGCGCCGGGGGAGAGATGCTTGCGGCGCGGTGTCGCGGGTGCGGGCGCACGCATTGGCGCGCAATGGAACGTTCAGTTGACGTGCGATGATTTTGCCGATTTCGACGGCTTGATTAAAACCGCGTTCCCGTAACCGCGCCGGATGGAGCGGCATGGGAACGATGATGTCCGGTAACGCCGTTTGCCGTGCGCGGTGCGCTAAGGGGTGGGCCAGCGCGGCGGCTACGTTCAGCGCTCCGCCATATTTAAAAGCGTGCAGCAACGCGTCGATGGGGAACGTGTAATCGAATCCCGCCAAGGTCTGCTCGAATGCTGGCGGGTGACGCAAGCATTCGCCGCATATCGCGCCAGTTGGGCTGTCGCCGGCGCATACCGGGCATACGGGTAGCTGGCGGAAGGGAAGTGCGGCGCGGCAGGCGGGGCATAGCGCGTCAGTGCCGCTGGACGCCGTGCACAGCAGGCAATTTTGCGGAATCCGCGCAAATTTTGCGCAGCTGTTTAATATCGACCGAATAAAATTTGACAATCGGGGCCGAATCCATGAAGATTTCCGCCAATTTTAACCGAATTCTGGGCTAAGCGGCAGGGTGGAGCATATTGAGTGAGATAACGGGCCGCGCGGATAAGGCGCATACGCGGATCAGCGCTAGGCAGTGCCGTTTCGCCTCCCAAATTTTCAATATAGCCAGTATGGTCGCCATTACATTCCCGGTGCTGATGATTCTTTGGTTTGGCGGCTCGATTTTCGCCTATGCCGCCGTGGGCCATCATCCCGATTTGCGGGTGCGGCGTTATAACCGTATTGCCAGTTATCGCTTTTACGGCGTGACCGGCGCGCTGCCGATTGTGCTGATTTTCTCCGACGTATTGCAAGGATGGGCCGGCGGCCGGCTGAATATGTGGCTATGGGTATGGGCGCTATGCGCTTTGGCGTTAATTCCTTGGGGTCTCTGGGATTACGTCAGGAGCGCCCGGGAAGAATGGCGAGATTTAGTAGTGGAGGTGGGACGACATGACTAGTATGCAAGCGGCGATGGCGCCGCGGGAGAATGGGCGGCAGTGGACGGTGGAAGATGTCGCGGCGTTATTTAATCTACCGTTCAACGATTTATTATTTCAGGCGCAGAGCGTCCATCGCGAGCATTTCAACCCCAATGCCGTGCAAGTGAGCACGCTGCTCTCGATCAAAACCGGCGGCTGTTCCGAGGATTGCGGTTATTGCGCCCAATCGGCGCGCCACGACGCCGCCGTGGAGCGGGCGCCCTTGCTTGCCGTCGATGAAGTGGTCGCGGCGGCGCGAAAAGCCAAGGAGAACGGCGCTACCC
>DOVS01000037.1 GCA_003519965.1 Betaproteobacteria bacterium | reverse complement strand
CCTCGATTTTCAGAAAATCGATGGGGAAGCGCTTGAGATAATGGAAAGAGGAAAATCCCGAGCCAAAATCGTCGATGGCGAAATTAAACCCAGCCAACTTGAGATCGTTAACGAACTTCTCCAACAAGCTCATGTTCCGCACCGTATCCCGCTCGGTAATCTCGAACACGATGCGCGCCGGGTCTATCTCACAGCGAGCGACAATCCGCTTGACCTCGCGGGTGAATTCATTAAGCACCAAAGCGCGGGGCGATAGATTAAGAAACAGGTAGCCGCGATAATCCTCCGCATTGGCTTGGCGAAGCGCTTTTTCCATCACAACATAATCGAGCTTGTGGATAACACCCATTTTCTCGGCGATTTCCACGAATTCGGCGGCGCCCATGATAACGCCGTCGTCCAGCTGAATCCGGCTTAAGATTTCCACCGCCTCGACTTGGCCGCGCGCGACATTAAGCAACGGCTGGAAATACGGAATGATTTTTTTCTCTTCCACCGCAGTGCGAATTACGATGCTTTTCTCGCCGATCCGGCGAAACACTTCCACCACGTCGTCCTCGGTAGGCGTCCCGATGCGCCCCTTGCCCTCGGCTTCTGCCTTATACAGCATATTGTCGGCAAACAGGAACAGGTCTTTCATTTCACCGGCATGATCGGGATAAATCGCCAGCCCGGCGGACGCCGTCCCCCGTATTTTTCCGCCGTCCGGCCCCATCACGGTCAAGGCGTCGACACTCTCCAGTATCCGCCCGGCCACGGCGTATCCTTGCTCCTGATCGGCCTCCGGCAGAATCATGGCGAATTCGTCACCGCCGTAGCGCGCCATGATATCCCCGGCGCGCAGCGCCTGCCGGACAGCCAAGGCGAATTCCCCCAGATATTTATCGCCGAAGGTGTGGCCGTAAGAATCGTTAATCTGCTTGAAATCGTCCACGTCGATCACTAACAGGGTGAATTTATAGCCATGTCGCGCCGCCCGCCCGATCTCGTAGCCCAACAATTCCCAGAACACCCGCTGGTTGAACAGATTGGTCAATGGATCCCGGGTCGCGTAATACTCTAAATCGCGGGTGTATTTGTAGATCGCCTTCACCGATCCGACCACGTTGAGCAAGGTCGATAGCACGCTTTCCATCACCAGGACGCGCGTTTCATCCTTGACGATGTCCGCCTGCACCCCGATACCGACAATACCGCCGATTTTCGGGGACTCCACTAACAACGATTTGGTTTGTACTCCAATATCGCGCTCGGACAGCGCGATTATTTCATGCTGGGGATTCACGATATGATGATTAATATCCACCGCGGGAATGCCGGAGAAATTGGGGTGGCCCGCCATCTTGCGGCGAATGGTGCGTTCCAGCATGGCCCGAGTCTCCGGTGACGGCGGATAGAGCCAGAAAATTTCTAGATCGAATCATTCCTCGTCCACTTTAAAAATGGAAAATAACGTGTAGGCGTTCATCACCTGGTTAATGTCGACGAGCAACCGGCCGACGTATTCCCGCCAGTCCCGCACCACCTCCGAAGTGATGACGAATTTCTCCAACAGCCGGATTTCGAATTCCAACAGCTCCTTATCCACCGCCACACCCTTGAGCTTAAGTACGAGCAGCCTGATTTTGGGGAACACGCGATTGAGCTCGTCGAAGCCCAAATCGATTTCCTGCAACTCCATGCGCCTTAGATCGGCCACCTTGTTGACACGCTCGACATGACTCTCGAGAATCGAGATCGACCGCTCGATCCGCCGATTGACCAGCATTGTGGCCAGGAGCGCAATCAGAAACGGCAACGGCGCGATCAACAATAGCGAGAACAGGAAATGCGCCTTGGACCGTTGGAGGAATGGGCGTAAATCCTGATGCACCTCGATGACGCCCAGCACGTCGCCGGCACGGGCGTTACGGTGGCAGCGCAAACACACGGTCTGCGCCTTCAACGGGAAAAGATGGCGGACACTACCGCCTTTATCCAGCTTGAGCGCGCCGCCGGTGCGGAAGACCCGCCGCACCGCGGCGTCTTCGGCGCGTTGCGGAATAGCGCCAAAACGCGCCGCCACCACCTGACCGCGATAAATATTGATATCGTCGCCGCTATGATCCGTCGCCGCTTTGATCGCCTGGATAAACGACTCGACTTGCGCGCGGCTCCACCCCGTGCGCATTACCTGAAACATCGCGTTAAAGGTGACATGGGCGAAAGTGTTCGCGGTTTCTAGCGCGCTTTCCTTGACGGATTGCTCGACGATATGGGGAAATTAAATAGGCGCCGCCGAAAAAGAAAAGCGATACAGAAACGGAAGCAGTCAGAATAAAGGATTTAACGGTGTTCAACGGCGCGTCCCTGGCAAGCCGCCCCTAATTATTGTCGCGTATACGGGTGCGGCGTCGCCGGAAATAGTACGTGATTCTCCAGAGGGAAACAAATAGAGCGCGCGCGAACCAAGCGGCGCCGTGGAAAGGACAATAATGAATAATACATTCCAGACCTACCAGATTTTCTTCTCCGTGGAGGGCCGCCGCTATCTCGCTATCGGCAAACTGGGGGTCTTCGACTTCCCCGCAGGGGATTATGTTTACACCGGCAGCGCCAGGAAAAATCTGGGCAAACGAATTGCGCGCCATCTCGCGCCGGAAAAAACCTGCAAATGGCATATCGACTACCTACTCACCAGCACCTGGGCGCACGTTACCGCCGTTTACTTGTGGCGGGAAAAAGAATGCCGCGTTAACCAACAAACCGCCGGCGCCATCGTCGCACCCCGCTTCGGCGCCAGCGATTGCCGCGCCGGCTGCGGCAGCCACCTCAAATATCTCGGGACATCATTCAGCGATTATCGAGACGCAACGCGGCGGCCGCGCAACACGACCAGCGCTAAGCCGGCAAACAGCACCGCCAACACCGGGCCATTGCCGAACCGCACGTAAGGCGTTTCTCCCGCGAACCCCTGCGCCACCCCATTCAGCGCGGCCGCCTTGAATTCCGGCATGTGTTTCAGCACCCGGCCGTGCTGGTCGATAATCGCGGTTACCCCGGTATTCGTGGCGCGCAGCATATAACGCCCGGTTTCCAGCGCGCGGGTTTGGGAAAACTGCAAATGCTGCCAAGGGGCGATGGAATCGCCGAACCAAGCATCATCGCTCACATTGACGAGCAACGTCGCTTGAGGAAGCTGGCGAATCACCTCCTCGCCGAACACGTCTTCGTAACAAATATCCACTGCCACCGCCTGCCCCGACACGCGCAGCGGCCGCTGGAATTTCGCACCGCGGGAAAAATCGGCGAGGGGAATGTTGAGCACCTTGATGACCCAGCCGAATAGCGGCTTGAGCGGAATATACTCGCCGAAAGGCACCAAATGATATTTCCGATAGACTTGAGTGGGCGACGCACCGAAACTCAATACACTATTGAAATAGCGTGTATTCCCCGCCGTTTCGGCTTCGGGTAAGCCAATCAGCACGTCGCTGCCGATGCTTTTGGCATACGCCGCCAAGCCCTCAAGATATTCCCGCGGCACGTCACGATAGAACAACGGCAAGGCGGTTTCCGGCATAACGATCAGCCGGCCGGTGCTGTTCAAGGTCAACTTGGCGTAAGTCGCCAGCGACCAGCGCACCGCGTCGTCGCGCCATTTCAGTTCCTGAGGAATATCCCCTTGCAGCAAGCTCACCGTCAGCGGCTTGCCGACAGGATGCGTCCAGTGGATGCGTTGCAAGGCGAAGCCGCCCAGCCACAGCACC
>DOVS01000079.1:3613-3827 GCA_003519965.1 Betaproteobacteria bacterium | reverse complement strand
CGCCTTGGCGCTGCGCGATAGCGGCTTGCGGCTGGCCCTGGTGGAGCGCAGCGCGCCCCAGCCGCCGCCAGGCGACGGCTGGGACGCCCGTATTTACGCCATCACCCCGGCCAACATCCGCGCCTTGCAGCGGTTGGGCGGTTGGGCGCGCCTCGATGCGTCGCGCCTCGCGCCGGTGCGCGCCATGGAAGTCTGGGGCGACGACGGCGGCCGG
>DOVS01000079.1:0-3600 GCA_003519965.1 Betaproteobacteria bacterium | reverse complement strand
CCGCCTGGGCGTGCCCGCGCTTGCCGTCATTGCCGAAAGTCGGCTAATACTGGACGGACTGTGGGCGCGGTTGCGGGAGAGCGAAACAGTACACACCGTAACCGGCCTAGATTGCGGCGCATTGACCTGGGAGGCCGAGCGGGTGCGCCTGCGGCTAACGGACGGCGCGGAACTCGCCACCCGCCTAGTAGTGGGCGCCGACGGCCGAGACTCGTGGGTGCGCAATCAGGCGGGCATCGACATCCATCCCCATTCCTACCAACAGAAGGGCGTCGTGGCCAACTTCGCCACGGAAAAGCCCCATGGTCAAACGGCCCGCCAATGGTTTATGCCGGACGGCGTCTTGGCCTACCTGCCGCTGCCGGGCAACTGCATCTCCATCGTCTGGTCCGCCGGGGAAACCAAAGCCCAGGCGTTGACCGCGTTGGCGCCGGACGCCTTTTGCGCCGAAGTGGCGGCGGCGGGGCGGCACGCCTTGGGGGCGTTGCGGCTCATCACGCCGGCGGCGGCGTTTCCCCTGCGGCGGCTCAACATCGGTTCGCTCGTCAGACCGCGCCTGGCGCTGATTGGCGACGCCGCCCACAACGTCCATCCGTTGGCCGGCCAAGGCGTTAACCTTGGGTTCCAGGACGCCTGGCGGCTGGCCGAGACACTCCATCGCCGCGGCGTTTACCGCGATTGCGGCGACTATCACCTATTACGGCGCTACGACCGGGCGCGGCGGGAAGACATCCTCGCCATGCAAATCGTGACCGAAGGACTGCAACGGTTATTCAATAACCGCGACCCGCTGCTCGGCTGGGCGCGCAACCTGGGGCTATCCGCCGCCAACCGGCTGACCGGAGTCAAACACCTGCTGGCGCGGCGCGCCCTGGGAACCGGCTAATACACCATCGAGCGAGACACACCAAGGAACGCACATGATTAAAATATTTTCCGCACTAGTCTTAACCGTCCTATGCATCACAAGCGCGTTCGCCGGCGACGCCGCGGTCAAACAAGCCGTTCAGGCGCGGCTGCCCAACGCCGTGATAAAAAGCATTGCACCGACGCCCTATGCCGGCTTATACGAAGTCGTCACGCCGCGCGAACTGTTCTACACCGATGCGCAAGCGGACTTCTTCTTCGTCGGCAGCCTGATCGACGCCAAAACCATGCGCAACCTCACCCAGGAGCGGATGGAAGCGATGCGCCGGGTGCGCTTCGACCGCCTGCCGTTCGCGCTGGCGTTGAAAATGGTGCACGGTAACGGCCAGCGCCGGTTAGTGGTGTTTTCCGACCCCGACTGCCCCTATTGCAAGCGCCTCGAAGCCGAACTGGAAAAAATAAACAACCTCACCGTATATACATTCCTATATCCTATCCCGAGCCTACACCCCACCGCACCGGCCAAGGCCAGAGCCATCTGGTGCGCTAGAAACCGGATCAAAGCGTGGGAAACCTGGATGCGTCGCGGGGTGCTGCCGAGAGGTAAAGCCCGATGCGCGACGCCGCTCGCCAAAATCGCCCGCTTGGCCGCGAAAATCAGAGTCAGCGGAACGCCTACCCTCGTATTCCCCGATGGCCATGTCGTCACCGGCTTCGTACCCGTTGCGCGCCTGGAGAAAATGCTAAACGCCGCCACAGCCGCCGCAGCGGCGGCAAAATAAAAGGAACGCCCAATGAAAGAATTTTGGAACGAACGTTACGCCACGGAAGAATACGTATTCGGCGCCGCACCCAACACCTTCTTAGCAAGCCAAGAACACCGGCTGCCGCCGGCGGGGTCGGCGCTGGCGGTGGCGGACGGCGAAGGACGCAACGCCGTATGGCTCGCCAAGCACGGCTTGGACGTACTCTCGCTGGACATCTCCCCGGTCGCCCAGGAAAAAGCGCGTGCGCTGGCGGTGCGGGAAGGCGTGGCGATCAGCACCGAACTGGCCGACATCCTGACCTGGCCATGGGAAACGCAGCGCTTCGACCTAATCGCCGCCATCTTCGTCCAAGTGGTGGGATCGGCGGAACGCCCCGTATTCCACCGCCGCATACAAGCAGCGCTCAAGCCCGGCGGTTTACTGATCCTTCAGGGCTACACCCCGAAGCAACTAGAATACAAAACCGGCGGCCCATCCAACGTCGACAACCTCTACACTGCCGACATGCTGGCCGCCGACTTCGCCGCCATGGAGATTCTGCACTTGCGCGAGCATGAAGACATAATGCGCGAAGGCAAGGGCCACAACGGCATGTCGGCCCTGGTGGACATCGTAGCGCGCAAACAATAACCCGGCCGCCTGCGCGCCGGGGACGGCTACAAAGAAGACGAAACCCCGGCCGCGCCGCCGGGGAAATACTTCTTCAAACGGTAAAGCAACGTATAGCGGCTAATTCCCAACAGCCCCGCCGCCCGCGTTTTATTGCCTTGAGCCTGATGCAGCGCTTGCAGAATCAGCGCGCGCTCGGAATGCGCCAAACTGAAACCGCCGCCCGCGAGCGGCGGCGGCTTACCCCCGTTGCGGATGGCGGGCGGCAAATTATCCATCGTCAACGGCGCTGCGCGCGCCGCGCACAGAATCGTGAGGCGCTCGCACAAATTCTTCAACTCCCGCACATTGCCCGGCCACGCATACGTCTTGAGCGCATCCATCGCGTGCGGCGAAAAAGCGATGGGGCGCAGGCCATGGGCCGCCGCCGCTTGCCGGACGAAATGCGCGGCCAATAACGGCACATCGCTGGCGCGGTCGCGTAGCGGCGTCATCTCCAGCGGCACCACCTGCAAGCGGAAAAACAAATCGGCGCGGAACCGGCCCGCCGCCACCAAGCGATCCAAATCGCCATTCGTCGCCGCGACAACTCGGACATCCACCGAAACCGGATGGTCGCAGCCCAGCGGCTGAATCTCGCTGTTTTCCAGAAAGCGCAGCAACTTCGCTTGCGCCGCGAGAGGCAGCTCGCCCACCTCGTCGAGAAACAACGTCCCGCCGCCGGCGGCGCGAATCATCCCATCGCGGTCGTGGGCGGCGTGGCTGAACGCTCCCCGGCGATGGCCGAATAGCTCGGATTCCACCAAATTCTCGGGCAGCGCCGCGCAATTGACCGCGATAAACGGCTGCTTCGCTCTCGGGCTGTGCGCGTGGAGATAACGCGCCAGCACCTCCTTGCCGCTGCCGGACTCGCCGAGAATCAACACGCACGCATGCGTCGCCGCAACCAACTGCGCGGTGTTCAGCAACTGGCGGAACACCGGCGCGGAACCCAGCGGCGCGGAAAAAAGCGGAAGCATCGACATAGCGCGAAGTATAACGGCGGGCTTTTTCAGCCGTCAACGCTGGCCGCCGTGTTTGACGGCCGGGTGTTCTTGCCAACGGCAACCTGTCGCGCCTAGGTGGGCATGGGCCTCCTTGATTGCCAATTTCCCGTTTCGCACCGCATTGCTTCGCTCCTATCTCGGAAGGATAGTGCATACCGTGGAACAAAATAAACCGTTTCGCTCCATTTTAGACCGCTTTATTCGGTTCGTGTGTTGTAATGTTTGACTCGGATATGCTCTCGAGCGTGATCGAGAAGCCGAGGCTTGACGGTTATGGCGGTGCGGATGAGTTATTGTCAAATCTGGTGTTT
>DOVS01000298.1 GCA_003519965.1 Betaproteobacteria bacterium | reverse complement strand
CTTGCAAATGGTCAATGGCGGCAATGGCGCGCTGCTTGGCGGCGTTCCCGGCGTGCTTCCCGGCAAAGTCGTTATTCTTGGCGCCGGGACCGTTGGCCGCCAATCGGCGCGCATGGCCATGGGCTTGGGCGCGGATGTCGTTTTACTGGATATTAATCTGGAACGTCTGCGCGCGCTCGACGACCTGTTCGCCCCCCCGCTCAAGACCTGTTATTCCAGCGCCCACGCCATTGCGGAATTAACGGCGGCGGCGGACTTAGTGGTCGGGTCGGTGTTAATTCCCGGCAAACGCGCACCTAAGCTGCTGAGCCGGGAAACCGTCCGGCGCATGAAACCCGGCGCGGCGCTGGTGGATGTGGCCATCGATCAAGGCGGCTGCGCCGAAACTTCGCGGCCCACCACCCATTCTCATCCGCTCTATATCGAGGAAGGCGTGGTGCATTATTGCGTCACCAATATGCCGGCCGCCTGCGCCCGAACATCGACGCAAGCGCTGACCAACGCCACCTTGCCCTACATTCTGCGGCTGGCCGCGGCGGAGGCGATGACGGCGCTGCGCGACGACGCCGGTCTGCGCGGCGGACTGAACACCTACCGCGGCCAATTGACCAATGCGTGCGTCGCGGAGGATTTAGGGCTGCCGTTCGCCACTGCGGCGTCCGCCTTACGATCTCCATGACGGCGCATGGCGGCCTACTCCTGCGGGTCATTGCGTAATTGCCGCCGGCGGCGCGATAATTGGCGCCTTCGGTTAGCGATTCGATTAAAATAGCGCAATGGAAAACTATGCACTAATCCTGGTCGGCACGGTTCTGGTCAACAACATTGTTTTGACCAAGATGCTGGGCCTATGCCCCTTCATGGGAGTATCGAAAAAACTCGAAACCGCCTTTGGCATGGGCGCGGCGACCACCTTCGTGCTCACTCTGGCGGCCGGCGCCAGCTCCTTGATTAACGAATACTTACTCGGCGCCGACTACGCCTATTTGCGCACCCTGTCGTTTATCGTGGTCATCGCCGGTATTGTCCAGTTCACCGAAATGTTCATTCGCAAGACCAGCCCGGTGCTCTACCAGGTGCTGGGTATTTACCTGCCGCTCATCACGACCAATTGCGCCGTGCTGGGGATTGCCCTGCTCAACGTCCAGGCCCAGCATACCTTTTTGGAGTCGCTATTCTTCGGGCTGGGCGGGGCCATTGGCTTTTCTCTGGCGCTGGTGATTTTCGCCGCCATGCGCGAGCGCCTGGAGGCGGCGGATGTCCCTGCCTATTTTAAGGGTTCGCCCATCGCGATGATTAACGCCGGCCTGTTGAGCTTGGCGTTTATGGGATTCTCCGGACTAGTCAAGTAATGCGCAAAATGGATCGACGAGGGCCAGCGCCTTGCTAACGGCCATCCTTATTATGTCCGGACTTGCGCTGGTTATTGGCGTCATTCTCGGCTTCGCGGCAATTCAATTTAAGGCCGAGGAAAATCCGCTAGTCGATAAAATCGATGCGATTTTACCGCAAACCCAGTGCGGCCAATGCGGTTTCCCCGGCTGCCGCCCCTACGCCGAAGCGATTTCCCGTGGGGAAGCCGATATTAACCGCTGCCCGCCGGGCGGGGACGAAGGAATCCACCGGCTCGCCGATTTGCTGGGCATGGACGCTAAGCCCTTGGGCGACGGCCAAGCCCAGGCCAAAGCCAAATCGGTGGCGGTAATCGATGAACAACGTTGTATCGGCTGCACCCTCTGCCTGCAAGCCTGCCCGGTGGACGCCATTGTCGGCGCCGCCAAGCAAATGCACACCGTCATCGCCAAACAGTGCACCGGCTGCGAGCTATGCGTCGCCCCTTGTCCGGTGGAATGCATTACCATGGAAGCGCTAACCGAGGACATTACCCAGTGGAAATGGACATATCCCCGCTATGACATCAAAAACAGCGCGCTGAGCACCGACAGATGAGAACGCTGTTCACCTTTCACGGCGGCATCCACCCGCCCCAGCATAAGACGCTGTCCACCCGCACGCCCGTAGCGCACGCACCCTTGCCCTCCCTGCTCATCGTCCCTTTGCGTCAGCATATCGGCGCGGCCGCCAAACCACGGGTGCGGCCCGGCGACCCGGTGTTGAAAGGGCAGCGCATCGGCGACGCCGACGGCGCCGTTTCCGCCGCCGTCCACGCGCCGACCTCCGGCCGCGTCGTCGCTGTCGAACCGCGCCCGGTCGCTCACCCGTCGGGGCTGCCCGATACCTGTGCGGTCATCGCGCCCGATGGCGAAGAACGCTGGATTGCGCACGCCCCCCTCGATTATTTAGCGCTGCCGCCGTCGGCGGTGCTTACCCATCTGCGCGACAGCGGCGTCGTCGGTTTAGGCGGTGCGGTTTTCCCCACCCATATTAAACTCAACCCCGGCGACGGCGCGATTCACACCCTCGTAATTAACGGCGCGGAATGCGAGCCGTGGATTACCAGCGACGATATGCTGATGCGCGAGCGCGCCGCCGGCATTGTGCGCGGAATTCACATCATCCGCTATTTGCTCGATCCGACGGAAACCGTGATTGGCGTCGAAGACAATAAGCCGGAAGCCATCGCCGCCATGAAAGCGGCGTGCGACGGCCATCCCATCGAAGTCGCCGCGATCCCCACCCTTTATCCCACCGGCGGTGAAAAACAGTTGATTAAGGTGTTAACCGGCAAGGAAGTCCCCTCTGGCGGCCGAGCCTACCAGATCGGCGTGATCTGCATGAATGTCGCCACCGCCTACACGGTGCACCGCGCCATCGACCACGGCGAACCGGTGATTTCCCGGATCGTGACGGTGACCGGCGATGTGCAATCCCCGCGAAACGCCGAAATACTGCTGGGCACGCCGCTCAAGGACGTGCTCGCGCTGGCGGGGGGCGCGCTGCCCGGCGTCGAACGTTATTTGATGGGCGGACCGATGATGGGACTCGAATTAAGCACCACGGAGATTCCCGTGGTTAAGTCGAGCAATTGCTTCATCGCCGTTTCGGCGCGCCATTTTCCGCCGCCGCCGCCGGCGCTCCCATGTATCCGCTGCACCCGTTGCGCCAGCGCTTGCCCGGTCGGCCTGCGTCCCTACGAACTCTATTGGTTCGCCCGCGGCAACAACTTCGGCAAGGCGCAGGAATATTCGCTGTTCGATTGCATCGAATGCGGCGGCTGCGATTACGTCTGTCCCAGCCACATTCCACTAGTGCAGTATTACCGCTTCGCAAAAAGCGAAATCTGGGCGCAAGAAAAAGATAAAAAAGCCGCGGACGAAGCCCGCCAACATCACGAATTTCGCCAGTTCCGGCTAGAACGGGAAAAAGCGGAAAAAGCGAATAAACATGCGAAGGCCGCCGCCGGCGCGCCCGCGAGCGGCGATAAAAAAGCCGCCATTCAAGCCGCGGTGGCGCGCGCTCAAGCCAAGAAATCGGCGATTACGCCCAAAAACACCGATAATCTGCCGCCGCAAGCGCAAGAGGCCATTGCCGCTATCGACGCGCGGCGCGGCCAGCCGCACGATGCATCGACATCGCCGTTATCCGGCGCCGACCAGGAACAAGAAACCACGAAGCCAGCCGTCACGCATCAAGAAACGGGAGAGGAGCGATGAATTCCCCGCATATCGCCCAAGCGCCCAGTGTCGGCCACATTATGACGCGGGTGCTGCTGGCGCTGACGCCCGCTATCGCCGTCTACGTATACGCTTTCGGCACGGCGATTCTCATCAGCTTAGCCATCGCCACGCTAACCGCCGTCTTAGCCGAAAGCTTCATGTTGCGGCTACGCCGCTACCCGGTGTCGCCCTTCCTGCGCGACGGCAGCGCCGTGGTCACCGCCTGGCTGCTGGCCCTTGCCTTGCCGCCCTTGGCGCCTTGGTGGCTGATCGTCATCGGCGTGGCGTTCGCCTTAATCGTCGCCAAGCACCTCTACGGCGGACTCGGCAACAATCTGTTCAATCCGGCGATGGTCGGTTTCGCCGTATTGATGATCTCTTTTCCCGCCTACATGAACCATTGGCCGGCGCCGGCCGCGCTGGCGCAAGCGCACCTGAGTTTCGGCGGCGAGCTGCGCTACATTTTCAGCGGCGCGCTGCCGCCGGGAATCCACCTCGACGCCATCAACATGGCCACGCCGCTGGNNCCCTGCGCACCGAACTGCACCGCCAGCTGACAGTAGGCGAAATCATGAAGCTGCCGATCTACACCGCCATCGGCGGCAAAGGCTCGATACTGGTCGCTTTCGCCACCCTCCTTGGCGGTCTTTATTTACTGTTCACCCGCATCATTAGCTGGCATGTGCCCGTAGCGTTTCTCGACGGACTCTTCCTCATCG
>DOVS01000115.1 GCA_003519965.1 Betaproteobacteria bacterium | reverse complement strand
AATAGCTGGGCGGAAGCGGCGGCCGGCGGAGTATTGAGCGCCGCTAGGCACAGCGGCCGCCACAGATAGCGGGCGGCCGCGCCACGCTGTCCGTAGCGGCGCAGCAGCGCCTCGACGCTGATATCCGGGCGCAGCTGAAAATGCATCTTGCGCAACTGGCCGATAAAGCGGATCACGCCGCCGCTCTCGGTGAAACGCAGACCCTTGGCCGTGGCGAGCGCGGCGCCCAGATGGAGCGGCGCGGGCAGGCGCGGCGCGGCAAGATCGAAATGGCCGGGAAAGCACAGCCGCAACGGCAAGCGTTGCAGCGGCAGAGGCGCGTCGCCGTGAACCTGGCGCAGCAGGCGCAAGGTTTCGTGGTAAGCGCCAAGCAGCAGATGCTGGCCGTTGTCGAGCCGTAGGCCGTTTATGGCCACGCCCCGCGCGCGTCCGCCGAGATCGCGCGCCGCTTCGAAAACGGTAACCGGCGCGCCCTGTTCGGCTAACGTCACCGCCGCCGCCAGGCCGGCGTAGCCGCCGCCGATTACGGCGACGCGCACGGGATGCTCCACTCTCGCCGGCCGCCGCCGGCGCTCAGCCGACGGTGGACGGCCATAACGCGCTTTTCCAGGCGATCCATAGTTTACGCAAGGGGGTGAGCGCGATGCGTTGCTCCAATACCCGGCAGCCGTCGCGCTGAATTTCCTCCAGCAGCGCGCGGTAAATCGCCGCCATCATCAAGCCGGGGCGCTGGGCCGCGCGGTCTTCCGGCGGCAGCGCGGCGAATGCTTGCCGGTAATGGGAGAGCGCCCGGTCAATTTGGAACGCCATCAGCCGGGTGAAATTTTCCGTATGGTGCGCGCCGAGAATATCCGCCTCGGCGACATCGAACCGGCGCAGCTCGTCGAGCGGCAGGTAAATACGCCCCCGCCGGGCGTCCTCGCCGACATCGCGGATAATATTGGTGAGCTGAAAGGCGAGCCCGAGCTGATGCGCGTATTTCAAGGTGCGGTGCTGCTGGTAGCCGAAAATAGAGGCGGCCAGCTCGCCGACGACGCCCGCGGCCCGGTGGCAATACAATCGCAGCGCGTTAAAGTCGGCGTAACGGTTCTGATGCAAGTCCATTTCCATGCCATCGATGATTTCATCGAAACATTCCCGCGCTAGGCCGAAATCGCGGATGGCCGGTTGCAACGCTTGGCCTACCGGGTGCTGGGGCGCTTGGCGGAAGGTATCGCTGATTTCCTGGCGCCACCAGGCGAGCTTGGCTTCCGCCACTTGCACCTCGCGGCACTCGTCCACCACGTCGTCCACCTCGCGGCAAAAGGCGTACAGTGCGGTAATCGCTTGGCGTTTCGGCGGCGGCAAAAAGAGAAAGCTATAGTAAAAGCTGGAGCCGCTGCGTGCTGCTTTTTCCTGACAGTATTGGTTGGCGTCCACGTAGTTTTCCTGGCGGGTTCTGGCGTATTGGGCGTTAACCGGTTAGCGGGCGCGCACGGCGCGGTAGAGCATGGCGGCCCAGTCGGCGGGCGTTAACACCGGCCGCTGACTGAAGACATCGCCGCCGCTGCGGTGCAGCTTGCGCAAAATCGTTTCGCCTCCCATGATCATCATGCGTAATTCGAGACCGATGCGCCCAGGCAAGGCTTTACCCAGGGGCGCGCCGGCTTGCAGCAGCTTGCGCGCCCGTTCGATCTGGGACAGCATCAACGGCCGCCAACCGCCCGCCATTTGGCGGCTGGCGATGTGCGCCTCGCTGACGCCGAATTTCGCCATGTCGTCCTGAGGCAGATAAATTCGTCCCTTGGCGAAATCGACGGCGACGTCTTGGAGAAAATTAATCAGTTGCAAGCTGGAGCAAATGGCGTTGGAATAGGCAATGTGGCGCGGCGTAGCCGCACCGTAGAGGTGCAGCAGCAATACGCCGACGGGATTGGCGGAACGGCGGCAATAGTCCATGATCTCGGCGATATTGGCGTAACGGGTTTTGACGACATCTTGGGGAAAGGCGTCCAATAAATCATAAAAAGGCGGCAACGGCAGCGCATGGTTGCGGATGGTCAGCGCCAAGTCGTGGAATAACGGCGTTTCAGGGGTTTCCTCATGGGATATCCGCTCCAATTGGCGGCGGAAAGCATCCAGCCGCTCCAGCCGGACGGCGGCGGGCCATTCGCCCTCGTCGGCGAAATCGTCCGCTTGGCGGGCGAAGGCGTAAAGCGTTCGCACCGGTCGGCGCAACCGCCGCGGCAGCAGCAGCGAAGCGACGGGGAAATTTTCGTAATGTGACACCTGGCGGTAGCGTGAAAATAGTGGTTCCGGGCCGAAATAGTTTACACGATTGCGCCGTGAAAATTCGGCCGGTTGTGTTTCTTGCCGAAGAATAATGGACATGAGCGCATAAACAAGCGAATGAAATTGGGAAAACTCCAGCGCATGGCGCTCTTGTCGATTACCGCGTCGTTGGCGACGTTGTTGCTCAAATTCGCCGCCTATTTTCTCACCGGCTCGGTGAGCCTGTTTTCCGACGCCGCCGAGTCTCTAGTGAATCTGGCCGCCGGCTTAATGGCGTTTTTCGTGCTAACTGTCGCCGCCCGGCCCGCCGATGAAAACCATGCCTATGGCCATGACAAGGCGGAGTACTTCTCTAGCGGTGTGGAAGGGGCGCTAATTATCGTGGCGGCGGCCGCCATCGGTTATGCCGCCGTGAATCGCTTGCTCCATCCTCAGCCATTGTCCAGCCTGGGAATCGGCTTGTCGATCGCCGCCGCCGCCGCCGCGGTGAACTACGGTGCGGCGCGGGCCATGCTCAAGGTGGCGCGGCAATACGACAGCATCACCCTGGAAGCCGACGCTAAGCACTTGCTGACGGATGTTTGGACCTCGGCGGGCGTGATCGGCGGGCTGCTAGTGGTGAGCTACGCGCCGCCTGGCTGGCGCGTGTTGGATCCGCTCATGGCGTTGGCGATGGCGCTCAACATTATTCATACGGGCGTTAGCTTGCTGCGGCGCTCGCTGGACGGGTTAATGGATATTGCGCTGCCGCCGGAGGAAGTGGTGCGGATCGAGGCGCTGATCCGGCGCGAAGCATCGCCGGATAGCAGTTTTCACGCCTTGCGCACCCGCAAGGCGGGTCCTCGCCGTTTTATCGAATTTCATTTGCTAGTTCCGGGAGGAACGACAGTGCGCATGGCCCACGGTCTGTGCGACCGCATCGAGGATGCGATCGCACAGGCGTTTGCCAACACCTCGGTGATTATCCATACCGAACCGGACGAGCGCCCTTTCCCCTCGCCGCTTGATGCGGAGAACGGTTAAAACTGGCCGCAGACGGCGTCGGCCCAGTTGTTGGGCGTTTCGTAGAGGCGCACTCGCTCCAGATGGAGGCGGGCGCCGTAGGTTTCGGAAAATGCATGATCCAGCAGGGTAAAGGCGTGAATCGCCAGATTTTCCGCGGTGGGAATGGTGTCCAGCGTCACGGTTTTGTGCCGGGGAAGGGTGCGGAGAAAAGCAAC
>DOVS01000272.1:3521-3805 GCA_003519965.1 Betaproteobacteria bacterium | reverse complement strand
TCGCCAAGCAAACCGGCAATGAACTGCTTTCTTCCGCCGAAGCGGGCGGCGAATACGTCTTCTTCATGAAGAAAAAATAAGCGGGAGTCATCCCTTATTAGTTCGTTACCCCTCATTGTAAGGACACCCTAAGCATGAGTAAGAAGCTCGCCATTATCGCAACCAAGGGTACGCTCGATTGGGCTTATCCTCCGTACATTCTGGCGTCCACGGCTGCGGCGCTGGGCTATGACGTGGAGGTTTTCTGCACCTTTTATGGCTTGGGTCTGTTGAAGAAGGATCTT
>DOVS01000272.1:0-3483 GCA_003519965.1 Betaproteobacteria bacterium | reverse complement strand
GCCATGCCGATGAAAATGCCGTTCGGGCCGGATTGGTTCAGGAAGATCAACTGGAATATTCCCAACGCGGTTATGTCGATTGTCCCTGGGTTCGAGAATCTGGCGACTTCCCTGATGAAACAAACGATAAAAAATAATGGCGTCGCCAGTATCGCCGAATTGCGCGAGTTGAGTCAGGAAGCCGAAGTGCGGTTTATTGCGTGCCAGATGACGGTCGAGTTATTCGGTTTCGACCAGAGCGAGTTCATCGACGGGATCGAGTATGCCGGCGCCGCCAAATTTTTTGAATTTGCCGGCGAGGCTGATATCTCATTGTATATGTGAGCGGCTTATTCTGTCTTTGAGGGACTTTTTGAATGGCAGGGCTTGTCCCTGCCGTTTTTATTTCCGAAGGCGGCGTTGGATGGTAAAAATGTTCCAATCCATGAAAACAAGGATGGCGAATGGCGAAGGTTCGCGGCTGTGATTTTCCTGACGCCCTGTTCTACAACATCGAGGACAATGTGTGGGCGCGGCGGGAGCCAGATGGGACGGTGACGATCGGTATGACGTCCTACGGCTGCTCCCTGGCGGGGCAAATCGTCGCGTTTACGCCGAAACGAACGGGTCGAGAGGTCAATCAAGGCCGCTCGGTTAGCACGGTGGAGTCCGGTAAATGGGTCGGTCCGGTCAAGGCGCCGGTATCCGGGGCGATCGTCGCGGTCAATGAAGCATTGCTGGCCGAACCCGAGATCATCAACGCCGATCCCTACGGCGAAGGGTGGCTTGCGGTGCTGCAACCTAGCGACTGGCCGGGCGAATGCGACACCTTGCTCGTTGGAGACGCGGTATTGTCCGCCGTCGAGGTTCGGATGGAAGCCGAGGGATTCGATGGCTGCTAGCCATGGGGCCATGCCGCATGAGCGATAAGGACGATTGGCTGCGGCAACTGCGCCATGTGGAATCGTTGCGCGATCTGGCGCTGGATCCGTCGCTGATCGACGGCCTGGCTTCTCTGGATAACGTTCCCGGACGTCCGCTCCATTTCTTTACCCCGAGTTTTAAACATTACGCCAGCGACGAGATACTGCCTTGTTCTACCGGTAGCTGGCCGGCGGTGTCGATTACTGGCGCCGATTGCGAACTGCAATGCGACCATTGCCGGGCGAGGATACTGCGGCCAATGCTCGCGGCGCGCACTCCGCAGGCGCTGTGGCGCATCGCTGAGCGATTAATCGCACAAGGCGGGCGCGGCATGCTGCTGACCGGCGGCTCCGACCGCCGCAATACCGTAAAATACGACGCCTACTATTCCACAATCCAGCGGATCAAAACCGCGTATCCGACGTTCGAAATCGCGGCGCATACCGCATTGGTGGACGAATCTTCCGCCAAGAGTCTGGCGCAATGCGGCGTGGATGTTGCGATGCTGGATTTAATCGGCGCGCAAGAGACCATTACCCAGGTCTATCATTTGCGGCGCGGCGTGGATGATTTCGAGCGCAGCCTGGCGCTATTGACCGCAACCCGCATGCGGGTGGTGCCGCATATCGTTGCCGGACTGCATTATGGGAAACTGGTCGGCGAGCATCACGCCTTGGAGATGGTGCGGCGTCACCCGCCCGCCGCTTTGGTGCTGGTGGTCGTCATGCCGTATTACGCGCCGCGCCGCCGGCCGTTCGCGATTCCCGATAGCGCTGCGATCGGCCGTCTTTTCCTGGACGCCCGGCGATTGTTGCCGGCGCTGTCCCTACGCTTGGGATGCGCGCGTCCTGCCGGACGGACGAAAGCCGCGATCGATAGTTACGCGGTGATGGCCGGTTTTGACGGCGTCGCGCACCCCGCCGACGGGGTTGTGGAGCTAGCGGTGCGCCTTGGCCGCCAGGTGTCGCTTGCGGGAAACTGCTGCGCTACCGTCGGAGCGCCGCCTTCCACCACGTCTGCGGCGGGTTTTGCCCCGCCGCTGCGCCGCCTGATCGCGAGCCGCCGTTGTTCCGCCGCCGACGGCGTTTCATTGCCTCGCGACGCATTCTAATGCGCGCCGTCTGGCAAGTGATCGATACCGGACTGCGCCCCGCCGCCGAAAACATTGCTTTCAATCGGGCGTTGCTCGAGGCGCGGTGCGCGGACGAAATTCCCGACACCCTGCGCTTCCTCCGATTCGAGCCGAGCGCACTGCTCGGCTATCATCAAAGCGCAGCGCAAGAGCTTGCGCTGGACTATTGTCAACGTCACGATATTACCGTGCAGCGCCGCATCACGGGTGGGGGGGCAATCTATTTCGACGAGCATCAGCTAGGCTGGGAGCTCTACTTGCACCGCCAGACCGTAGGGATCGCCGATATGCAGGCAGTGGCGCGGCGTATTTGCGAGGCGGCGGCGATGGGCGTTCGGACGCTGGGGGTCGATGCGCGTTTCCGGCCGCGCAACGACATCGAAGTGAACGGGCGGAAAATTTCCGGCAGCGGCGGGGCGTTCGACGGCGACATTCTCATGTACCAAGGAACGTTGCTATTGCGTTTCGACGTGGAAAACATGCTGCGCGTGTTGCGCATCCCAGCGGAAAAATTACAGGGTAAAGCCATCGCTTCCGCTCGGGAGCGCGTGACTTCGCTGGCGGCGCTATTGGGAGACGCGCCGCCGTTGACGCGGGCAATGGCAAGCTTGCGCGAGGCGTTTCGTCGGGAGTTCAACGCCGATATGCGCCAAGTGGACGCCTCGGCGGATGTGATGGCGCGTTTCGCCGTGGCGCTACGCGCCATCGATCATCCCGATTGGGTGAATTTACACAGCCGTCCAGCGGCCGATGCGCCATTGCTGGAGGGCGTCGGCCGTTTTCCTGGCGGCTTGTTGCGGGTGGGGATCGCCTATGATCGGCGTGCGCGCCGCATCAAACAACTATGGTTCAGCGGCGATTTCTTCGTCAGCCCCGCCCGCACCATCGTCGATCTGGAAACGGCGTTGCGCAACGTGGCGCAGGGCCAGCTGCACGCGGCGATTCTCTCGTTCTTCGACGCGCATCCGGTGGATATGCTGGGACTCACGCCGGAAAATTTTGCGGCGGTGGCGCAGCGTGCTCTGGCGAGCGCCGCTGCGCCGCTGGAAACACAGAATGGATAATGTCGACGTACTGGTTGCGGGAATAGGTCCGGCGGGTGCATGCGCGGCATGGGCGGCGGCGAGCGCCGGCCTCAAGGTAATCGCGGTAGAGCGCAAGCGCCGTGTGGGCGAGCCGGTGCAGTGCGCCGAGCTCATTCCCCGGGCGTTGGTTCGTTGGGCGCAAGGAGCCGTTGTTCAACCGCTGCCGGCGATGGAAACCATGCTGCCTTCCGGGCGCGCGTACACGGCCGCGATGGAAAGCTTAATGATCGACCGGGCGGTGTTCGATCAGCGGCTTGCCGCGAGGGCCGAAGCGGCGGGCGCCGCTCTTTCCCTACAAACCCGGCTGACCGGTTTGGCGGCCGGCGATTCGCTGGCCGCGGTGGAATATGGCGGCCGGCGGCG
>DOVS01000209.1 GCA_003519965.1 Betaproteobacteria bacterium | reverse complement strand
GGTGATCGTCATTAATAGCGATGAGCGGGTAATCGGCATGGTGGTGGACGCCGTGTCCGACGTCCTGACCTTGAAGCCAGGTGAGGTCAAGCCGGCGCCGACGTTCGGTTCGGCCATCGACACCCAGTATGTCACCGGCGTTGGCACTGTGGACGAACGCATGCTGATTCTCGTGGATATTAAGAAACTGCTGGGCAGCGGCGATCTCGCCTTGCTGGAGGAGGCGGCGGAAAGTGCATAAAGGCGGCCAGCGCGCGCTAGGGTGCGCGCGAGATGCGCACGATCCGCACTAAGCTGATGCTGGTTTCGCGCATCTCGGCAATTTGCATGCGATAGCCCGTCCCCATCACGAGGGTTCTTAGGGTGAGCGCGCCTTCCGGCGCGCGTTCCGCAAGGAGCGCCGCAATCGATTTAAATGGCGGCTGGCCGGATTCGAAGCCGCGGAAATATTTGCGGAATTCATAAATCGGGCAGTCGCCGGTCACTTCCCAGCTATTTGTTCCCAGCCGGTGCACCAGTACTTTGTCGCGGTCTTTCTCGTCGAACAGCTCGCCGACAATTTCCTCCAACACGTTTTCCACGGTGACAATACCGCGCAGCCGTTGCTGACGATCGACGAGAATCGCTAGTTGTTGCCGTTCTTGCTGAAGGCGCGTGAGCAAATCATCGAGGCAAATGTCGGGAGACACCGCTACCGGCGGCGTCCAGTGGGTTTCCATTGCGTGCTGTTTTCCTTCTTTCTCGGCCTGGAGCAGCATGTGCATATTGACGATGCCGATCACCCGGTTACGATTGTTCGCGTAAACGGGAATGCGCGAATGGCCAGAGTCGAGAAATAATTGGCGCAGTTCCGCGAGCGGGCGGCCGGCCTCGATCATGGTGAGCCGGGAGACCGGCGTCATAATATCCAGCGCGCGTTTTTTGCCGAAGGCGAAGGTGCCGGAAATCAAGTTTTGCAGATTGTCCTCGATTTTCCCCTGTTCCGACAGTTCCTCCGCTAGCGCCTGAAGCTCGGCGGCGGGCTCGATCAGCGGTTGTCTTTTGCCGCCGGTGTATTTCATGCTGAAATGCAGAATCCACTCCAAGGTCCAGATCAGCGGGAAAAATGCGGTTTCCAAAATCAGTAACGGCCGGGCGATCAGGCAGGAGAAGCCCTCGGCGTGCTGTTGGGCGTAGGTTTTCGGGAAGATCTCGCCGAAAATGAGTATGAATAGGGTTAGCGCCGCAGCGGCAATACCCAAGGCTGTACTGCCGAACGCCGCTTCGGTCCAAGCGGCGGCAATCATCGACGCGCCGATATTGGCTAGGTTATTGCCGAGCAGAATGGTAATGAGCATGCGGTTGGGCGCGCGCTTGAGCTGGTGAATGCTCGCGCTGCCAAGCACGTCCGCCGCGACCAGGGCGCGCACCCGCGCCGTGCTGAGAGAAACAAGAGCGATTTCGCTGGCGGAGAAGACGCCGGATAGCGCCAATAGGCCGAGCAACACCGCCAGCACGAGGATTCGATGGTCGAAGAACCCCATATGGCCGGGCGATGCGGCGGCGTAAGCCAGCGTATGCGCCGTCAACAGCGCCGCTAGCACAGCGCCTAGCGCCGCTAGTTTTTTTGTCGAAGAGGGTGTTTGGCGTCTCTGCATGGGCGGCAACGGTCATTCGGCGGCAGCGTGTGTTTGGCGTCGTGTCGAGGCCGGGGCGGCTCGGCCATGTCTCGGCGGCAAGCCGCGATTAGTCAAATGGATTCCCGCCGAGAACGCTCTCGCGGGATTGGCGTCATTGCGGGTGTTTGCGCCTTGTATTGTAGAGTAGCCGCACCGCCGCCGTCCAAGCCAAGACGATAAAAAACAGCGGACGGGAGTCCCCGTCCGCTGAGTGCGCTGCTTTTTTCGTTACATTCGTTTAGCCATCGGTTTTTAGCGCAATATAGATCGATTGGTGGTTATGCCAGACTAATAAGGCGACCGCCTTATTTTTTGGATACCGGGACAGCAGTTGGTTAAATTGCTTGGCGCTGTGAATGTCCTTGTGATTTAAGGCCAAGACCACATCGCCCGGCTGAACTCCGGCATCGGCGGCGATGCCGGTAGCGCCGACCACCACAACGCCATGGTCGACCCCCGCTTGTTGTTTTTGGTCGGCGGTCAGCGTTTCGATGCGCAATCCGAGGCGGTTAGCCGTTTGGCCTTCGCTGCTGCTATGGGCGTGGGCAAGCTTGCCGGACGGCATTTTGCCTACGGTCACGCCGATTTTCCGGGTTGCGCCCTTGCGCCACACTTGGATATTCACGTGGGCGCCCGGCTTGGTATTGCCGACCATCAGCGGCAGCTCGGTAGAATCGTGCACCGGCTTGCCGTTATATTTCAGGATAATGTCGCCCGACTTCAATCCGGCTTTGGCGGCGGGGCTGCCTGGATTGACCGAGCCGATTAGCGCGCCGTTGGTGTTTTTCAGGCCGAAAGAGGCGGCTAGGTTTTGGGTAATATCCTGGATGCCGATGCCTAGGTGGCCGCGGCTGATTTTGCCGTGGGCGCGCAATTGGTTGGCGACATTCATCGCGATATTGATGGGGATCG
>DOVS01000126.1 GCA_003519965.1 Betaproteobacteria bacterium | reverse complement strand
CTCCAATCGGCGCCCGCCACGACCTTGGACGGCACGCCGGTGGAACTGCTGGCCAACATCGAATTGTCGGCGGATATCGCCCAAGTCAGGGAAAGCAGCGCCGCTGGAATCGGTTTGTTCCGTAGCGAATTTTTGTTCCTCAACCGAGAAGATTTACCGGGCGAGGACGAGCAATTCGAAGCCTATCGCACCGTGGCGAAGGAAATGCGCGGCTTGCCGGTCACCATCCGCACCCTCGATCTCGGCGCCGACAAACAATTGCGCTTCGCCGCCGCCAGCGGCGACAACCCGGCCCTCGGCCTGCGCGCGATTCGCCTGTGCTTGGCGGAACCCCAGTTGTTCCATACACAATTGCGGGCGATTTTGCGGGCGTCCCACTACGGTAAGGTGGTTATCCTGGTGCCGATGCTGTCTTCCGTGAGCGAGCTGAATCAAACCCGCCATCTAATCACGCACGCCAAGGAAAGCCTGCGCCGGGAAAACATCCCTTTTAACCCCGACATCCCGGTCGGCGGCATGGTCGAAGTGCCGGCAGCCGCGCTGATGATCGACCAATTAGTCAAAAAGCTGGACTTTCTCTCCATCGGCACCAACGATTTAATTCAATATACGTTGGCAATCGACCGTACCGACGAGAACGTCGCCCACCTCTACGATCCGCTTCACCCCGCCGTGCTGCAATTAATCGCCCATACGATCCGGACCGCCGACCGTTTCCATATGCCGGTGTCAGTATGCGGGGAAATGGCGGGAGACGCCACGCTGACCCGTATGCTGCTCGGTTTCGGTCTTCGCCGGTTTTCCATGCACCCCATTCACCTGTTGGGCGTCAAGCGCCAGATTCTCAAAACCAGCTTGCCGGACGTCAAGGGACTGGCGAATAAATTGCTCAAAACCACCGACCCCGAAAAAATCCAGGCGCTCATGGCGCGCCTCAACGCCTAGCCTGGACGGAGCGGCGGCGTGCATCGCCCAAATCCGCGTCCGTTCATGCGTTATCCCTTCCGGCGGCGAAATAGCGGAAAAGGATTTTTCCGGTTAGGCCCGGCGCCAGCCTCCAGCGGCGCGCTAAATAACGCTATAATTGCGCCATTCGGATTTGGAGCCCGCCCCCCATGCAAGTTCCGCCCTCTGTCGGCGTGGTCACCGCCCAAACGGCGCGCTTCGACGAGCCTATCGTCTTAAAAAGCGGCGGGGAGCTACCCGGTTTCTGGCTGGTGTACGAAACCTACGGCGCGCTGAACAACGACAAATCCAACGCCGTGTTGGTGTGCCACGCGCTATCCGGCAACCACCATATCGCCGGCCGCTATACCCTCCAAGACAAAAAACCCGGCTGGTGGGACAACCTGATCGGGCCCGGCAAACCCATCGATACCGAGCGTTTTTTCGTTATCGGCGTCAACAACCTGGGCGGCTGCCACGGATCGACCGGGCCCAAGAGCGCGAACCCCCGCACCGGCAAACCTTACGGCGCCGCCTTTCCCATGGTGACGGTGGAGGATTGGGTCGTTACCCAGGCCAAGCTCGCCGACCGGCTGGGGATCGAGCGCTTCGCCGCGGTCGTGGGCGGCAGCTTGGGTGGGATGCAAGTATTACAGTGGAGCATCACCTATCCCGAGCGGCTGCGTCACGCCCTAGTGATTGCCGCCTCACCGCGGCTGACCGCGCAGAATATCGCGTTCAACGACGTTGCGCGGCAAGCGATCTTATCCGACCCGGATTTTCACGGCGGCGACTATTACCGCCATGGCGTGGTGCCCACCCGCGGCTTGCGCCTTGCGCGCATGCTCGGCCACATCACCTACCTGTCGGATGACGCCATGGGCGCAAAATTCGGGCGCATGCTGCGCTCCGGCGCCTATGCGTTTGGCTACGATGTAGAGTTCGAGATCGAGTCTTACCTGCGCTACCAGGGCGATAAATTCGCCGCCAGCTTCGACGCCAACACCTACCTGCTAATGACCAAGGCGCTGGATTATTTCGATCCCGCCCATCATTATCAATGCACCTTAAGCGAAGCGTTAAAACCGGCGCTGGCGAACTTTCTGGTCATCTCCTTCACCACGGACTGGCGCTTCGCGCCAGAGCGCTCGCGGGAAATTATTAAAGCCTTGGTGGATAACAACCGTAGCGTGAGCTACGCGGAGATCACTTCCAGCCACGGCCATGACGCTTTTCTCATGGTCGACGACTACTATCACAGCGTGGTGCGCACGTATATGAATCATCTCGCATTTTAAGGAAACGCCGCCGATGCCTCGACCTTCCGCCGCCCCGTTATTCCCGCGGTCGTTCGCCGCCGAAGCCGGCGTGCGTCCGGATTTTAGCCGCATCGCCGAGGCCGTCTCCCCGCAAGCGCGAGTGCTGGATTTAGGGTGCGGCGACGGCGCGCTGCTCGATTATCTCAAACAAGCCCGCGACATCCACGGCTACGGCGTCGAAATTAGCGACGCCAACATCGCCAAGTGCATGAGCCGCGGCGTCAACGTGATTCAAATGAACCTGGAGGAGGGATTGTCGGTGTTCGCGTCGGACTCCTTCGACTTCGTTATTTTGTCGCAAACACTGCAAACCATCCGCAAGTCGGAGCGAGTGATCCATGAAATGCTGCGCGTCGGCCGCCAAGGCATCGTGACCTTCCCTAATTTCGGTTATTGGCGCCATCGCTGGCAATTGCTCACCGGCCGCATGCCGGTCTCCGAAACGCTGCCCTACCAATGGTACAACACCCCGAACGTCCACTTGTGCACGATTAAGGACTTCGAGTCGTTTTGCGGCAATCAGGATATTCATATCCTGGACCGCATCATCATGACCCATGACAGAACCATTACCGCGCTGCCCAATATCCTCGGCAGCCTCGCCGTCTATCGCTTTGAAACCTTAGCCTAAGGCGTCTTCCGTCGCCGCCATGGTCTATAGTAAAGGCTTCTGCATGGAAGGAGACAAAAAATGAAAATATTCATCGCCACGCTACTGCTGTTTTTCAGCGCACCCTCCGTCTTTGCCGCCCAGATGGCGACGTTCGGGAAATACCAAGTGCACTACAACGCCATGTCGACCGCCTACTTAGCCCCCTCGGTGGCCCGCAACTACCGCATCGACCGCAGCAAGAGCCGGCTGCTGCTGACAATATCGGTATTACGGCACGACCATCCCGGCGTGGCGCAAGCGGTGCCGGCGGCGGTTGAAGCCAACGCCGCCAACATGAGCGATCAACTACAAACCATCGATATGCGCGAAATCAAAGAGGGAACCGCCATTTATTATATCGGCGTGGGCCGGGTAACACCGCCGGACACGCTGACATTTCACGTCACGGTAACGCCAAAAGGGGAGAAAACGGCCCACACCGTTAAATTCAAGCATCAATTTTACGAATAGTTCGGCGGCACGCCGCCGTTAACGGGAAAGGAAAAGAATCATCCGGACCAGACCCAGCATCCCGAACCCCGCCACGGCCAGTCCCGCCGCCAGGCGCACCGCGCGCCGCTGCATAAAACGCTTGAGCTGGCGGGCGAACAATCCCATCGCCAGCAAGTTGGGCAAGGTACCGGCGCCAAAAGCCAGCATCAGCAGCGCGCCCGTCAACGCGCCGCCGCTGGCCAGCGCCGTCACCAGCACGCTATACACCAGGCCGCAAGGCAACCAACCCCACAACGCGCCCAGAACGAACGCTCGGAACGGCGAGGTGATGGGCAAAAAACG
>DOVS01000213.1 GCA_003519965.1 Betaproteobacteria bacterium | reverse complement strand
ATCCATGCCCCAGTGATCGATTTTCAGCGTGTTGACGCTCCCTTCGCCGCACCATCGTTCCGCCATCCGATTCAGTTATCCGGGTTAGTGCTTAAATACTGGCGAGCGGGAGAATCGCAAGAGATGGCGGACAATTACGCGGCGACTGGCGTTTCGCCTTGCCCTTATCCGAGACGACGCATGTCGTGGTGCGCGATGAACCGAAGGCAAGGGCGCTCTACGATTCAAGAGGCGCGCGCAAACGAATGGCGGTGGCGATTCGGCCCGCGGCGCGCGCGTTGCACCGGACGGCCTATTTTAGGTTGCACGATCAGACGCCGTTCGGTGCGAACCGCCTGCTCACCCAGTGTGCTTGGCGGGTCCGGGTCAACACGCCAAATAGCGGCGGAAGGCCATTAGTAGCGGCAGAACCGATCCGAGGCTTGCGCAAGAATTTTCCGCCAACCCTGGTAGGGTCTGGCGATCTCGATGATGCTTCTCGATGTTATCCCTCTCCCATTATGCCGACGCCACACGTTGAAACAAGCAGCGAAATAATCAAGCAGCCTGTTGAAATAATTCGTTAATATGTTCTTCGTTTTAAGGTAACACGCCGACTGTAGGATAGACGCATGCACCCTTTTCACAGGGGAGACAATCCAGGCGATTTTGCATGGAATTACAGGAAAGGGGGCGTCAATGCAGTTAAATCAGCCCATCTTGCATGCGATGACGGCATCCGAACAGGTGGCGCTAAACGTTGTTAAACACAACCCGCCAATCAGTATCGCAAGCGCCAAAACCAGTATCCAGGTCGGCACCGTGCATATTACCGCCAAAAGCGGGCAAACCTCCCGCACTCTTACCCAGCAGTTCGACCAAAACGCAACGCAATCGCAAAATACGATGACCGCGACACATATCGACACAATGAGTCCGACTACCGATTTCCTGCACGCGCTCGCCGATCAGCCGAATACTTATGTTTATTCGTCCGGCGTCCCGGGGCTCAATGGATCGAACATCTCCATTAATGGATTTGGCAACAATAAATTAGGTTTCACGCTTGACGACATCCCCATTAACGACGCCGATAACTACGGTTTCTATTCCAACGAATTCATCCCGCTTTCGGAAACCCGCCAGATCACGGTCACGCCAGGCGCGGGATCGGCCACGACCATTGGCATGAGCGCGTTCGGCGGTTCGGTCGGGACGGCGTCTAAAAACCCCTCCGCCCATTTCTTCGTCAAACCGATGGGGGGTATGGTTCTGGAAATACTTATAATTACAGCGCTAAAATTAATTCCGGTTTGATATTTTCGGACGTTGCGCCGACTGCTTTTTCTGCGATGCGCAACATAACCCGGTCAGACGGTGTTTTTACCCATACGCCGGCGAGAAAATTCACGGCGGTCTTCAAATCATTGACACAACTGGGTTCAGGCGCCTTAACGCTCTTCTATTCGGGGAATAACCAGCGGTTTAATTACTATGGAGGAGCAACCCAAGCCGAACGCGTGCAGTATGGGGATAACTACAGCGGCTACAACGAGAATCCAGGTTCATCGCGGTATTATGGATATAATTACAACGACTATAAAAACAGCATTTCTTATATCAAGTATGGTTTCGCGCTGGGGGACGCGCAGATCTCCAACCAATATTATTATTATAGCGGCGACGGCTTCGGCGCTGGCGCTGGCGTCTCCAAGAGCAATCTCTACTTAAAGAAAAGTTGGAATATTACGAACCGCTGGGGGGATATCGTCAAAGCGGATATTCCGCTAAAACACGCTCGCGTCGAGATAGGTTTATGGTATCAGCGGGACCGCGGCCACCATTACCAGGATCGGTATACGCCCAGCACCGCATCGTATTATTTTGCTTACGACGAATTGGTGCATACGCGCACGGCGACGCCTTATGTGCAGGTTAAAATCAATGCTTCGCATCGACTCATCGTCACACCGGGAATGAAATATCTCTTCGTTCGCCGGCGCTTCGATAATCACCTCGACCATTCCTCGCACACGGTCGCTTTCCGCGAATGGCTGCCATCCCTCGGCGTGAACTACGCCCTAAGTCCGGTGTGGCGTTTATACGCGAACTATACGCGCAACGCCAATCCGCCCGCCTACAATCAATTCTACAGCGGCCAATTCAACCCGGATCTTAAACTGCAAATCGCCAACACGATTGAGATGGGCGGTTACTGGAAAGCCAAGCGTTGGAGCGGGCGTGTCACACTTTTTCATACCGCCTTCCGCAACTATATTCTGACCACACTGGTTCAGGAGGGATCGCAACCAATCAGCCAACTCTCGAACGCGGGCAACGCCGTCCATGAAGGGGCCTCAGTCAGCAACAATTATCAATTCCTGCCCTGGCTGAGCGGATTTTTCAATGTCGGCTTCCTTCACGCGCGGCTAACGAGCGCAAATCAACCCGTTCCCTATGCAGCGCATCATACGGAGAGTCTCGGAATAAACATTCACCGTGGGAAACTGCGCGCAAGTTTCGCCGTGCGCGAAACGGGAAAGCGTTACGTCAATCTCGGCGGCGTATTCGCGCCCATCGGAAGCGCCGTTTCGGCCGACGCGAGTGTATCCTACCGGTTGAGCGGCGCACCGCGGCCATCTCCCGGCTACGGTTTGAAGGACGCTTCGCTGAAACTGACAATCAGTAATGCGTTCGATCGCCGCAATACGTTATCGCTGTCTGGAGCGGCCTCGGATCCCCGCTACACTTTACAAGCGCCCCGAACGGTCTACGCTTCTATTGAAGCGCATTTCTAACTATTCTTGACGATGAAACCCAACCATCCACTAGCCATCATCGGACTTACGGTCGCCGCTCTTAGCGGCTACACGCCATTGCACGCCCAGCAATCGCTGGCGCACCCCTCGCCATCCGCGGCGCCGGCGGCCTATCGGCTCCCGAGCGGGCGTTGGATCAACCCTATCGGCCAACTACAAGCGACACCCAACTTCCCCACGCAAGCCGCCGTTCATGGCCAGTGGGTTGCCGTCCTCTCGAATGGCGCATCCAACCGGCAGGCCATCACGCTATACGACCGTCGGCGTCTCACGCCATTGGCCCAGCTGCAAGTCTTCCGGGATAAATTAACGTCGACTAAGGGGGCTCGGCCCACAACCGCCCATGTGACGCGATTGGCGCGCCAGAGTTTGTTTCAAGGTTTAGCCTTCGGTGCCGACGGTACGCTCTACGCCGCGGGCGGGGTCAGCGATGACGTGCTCGCACTACGCTACCGCGCAGACACGCTGCGCGTGGTGCGGCGCTATCGCCTGCGCGCGCAGCCTTTCCCACCGACGCAATATCCTTATCAATATCAGGGAAATCAAGCGCGGCCGCGTCACTTTTATCCCGACAGCATCGCCGTCACCCGACGTTTTCTGTACGTCACCGGAATGTTGTCCAACAGTCTGGCGCGCATCGAATTGAAGACCGGGCAAGTTCGCTACGTTAATACCGGCCCTTACCCTTGCGCGGTGATTGCCGCCGATCAAGGCAAGCGCCTGGTTGTCAGCAATTGGGGCGCAAACGACGTGACTGTGCTCGACAGCCGTTCCCTACGCATCCTCGGCCGCATCCCGCTGCTGCCGGACGGAAATCCCGTCGAGGGAGCACCGGCGGGCGTTCACCCCACCGCCATGCAAGCAGTCCCTGGAAGCGCACGGGTGTTCGTGCTGGCAAGCAACGCCGATTTGTTGGTGGAAATCGACACCCAACGGCTTAAACGGCTGCGCACCGTTTCGCTAGCGCCTTACGCGAAAGCCCCTCCCGGCGCTTATCCCGATGCAATTACCATTGCGGGGAAACGATTATTCGTCGCCAACGCTGGAAACAATGATGTAGCGATTCTGGATCGCAACACGCTGCAACCGCTCGGCCTGTTGCCTACCGCTTGGTACCCGACGGCCATCGCGACCGACGGCCAAGCCCTCTTCGTTGCCGCCGCCAAGGGAGTCGGCGACGGCCCCAATCTTCACCGCCAGTGGGTCGGCGACCTGATGCACGGCGCGCTCCAGCGTATCGATCTGGCGGGATTGCCGCCGCATTTCTCCCAACTGACCCGCCGCGTTCTTGAAAATGACGGGTTCAGCGCCCCGCAGCGGCGCGCACGCGCCGCCGCCGAGGCCGCAACCGTCCAATGGCTGCGCCAGCATATCCAACACGTGGTTTTTATCCTTCGAGAAAATAAAACGTTTGACGAAGACCTAGGGAAATACCGGCGCGCCGGACGCTGGGCCGACCCTCGTCTCGCGCTGTACGGCCCGCGCGAACTGCCGAATCTATTCCACCTAGCGGATCGCTATGCATTGTTCGCCAATTTCTTCGTCGACGGCGAAGTCACCGCACAGGCGCACCAATGGACCACGGCCGCCACGGACTCCGATTTTGTCGAACGGACGTGGCCTATTTATTATTCCAATCGCGGAATGACGCCTAACCCTGGCTGGACGCAATCGCTGCGGCCCCGCCTGCGCGATCCACTTGCGCCTTATGCGATTTACCGCAACCTATCCGCGCTCCGGCATTTTTCCAACCCGTGGATCGCTTACCCTTACCGGCTCTATCTTTTCAACGACCTTGCCGCCCACGGCGTCTCGTTCGCCAATTTTGGCGAGTTTATCAGCCGTAACCGGCATGGCCGGGTGTCGTTGTCGCTGCGGCGACACTCGGACGTGAATTATCCTGCTTGGGACCTCGATATTCCGGAGTCCGAGCGGGCGCGGCGTTTCCTTTCCTGGGCGAAGCCGCGCTTGCGCCGCGGCGATTTCCCCGCCTTTACTTACCTCTGGCTGCCCAACGATCACACCGCCGGCCTGCGTCCTTGCGCGCTGTCTCCTGGCAATTACATTGCGGATAACGATCTTGCCACCGGCCGGATTATCGCCGCCCTCAGCCATTCTTCCATCTGGCGGCATACGCTGGTCATTCTCACCGAGGACGATGCACAATCCGGCGCCGACCACATTAGCGCCCACCGGAGCTTTGCGCTGATGGCCGGTCCGTGGGTAAAACCGGGAACGCTCGACACCCGCCGTTATTCGCAAATCGATCTGCTACGTACAATCGAGGCGATTATCGGCATTCCGCCAATGTCGCAGTGGGACGCCAACGCCCAGGTCATCCAAGGCGTTTGGCGAACGAAGCCCGACACGTCCCCCTATACCGCCGTCACGCCCAAAATCGCCGTACGCTATAATCCCGGCCGCAACTGTCCCACGCATCGCACGCCCGATCAAGCGACGCTTGAAACGTTGCCGGCGCGGCATAATCAATACGCCCCCACCGATCTGCTCAAGGTCGCGGGCGCGGAGCAATTCCGCCAAGTCTGGATTGCCCAGCGGGGACCCGCCGCGTATCGCCGGGTCATCCGCTATATCGAGACGCTGGCGGCGCAACGCCATATCCCCGTTAGCGCGTTGCTCGCCAGCAGCAATGCGCATGACGACGACGATTAAGGCGATGCCCGCGATGGTCTCAAGCCCGCGTGATTTAACCGACGCCGGCCGGCCGCTGCCTTTCCTTCGGGCAGTGTCCGCGGCGGCGCACATCGGCGTATCGCCTTGGCCAATGCCCTGGGCGGCTGGCGCGTTAAAAGCATAGCCCGTTATCTGCGTTTCCTCCATGCGGCCTTATCTTCGGCGCGGCGGAAATTTCCAGGATGTGCGCGAGAATCGCGCGCGTCCCAAAGCAAGCAGAGCGCCCGATCAAACCGAAACACCGAATTCCCGCGCCTGCGCCTTAAAGCGCCAGCGTCCGACGAATATCCGGTTAAACCCGCGATTACCGTGGCCCGTAAGCTGCCGCGATACTGGCTGGTTTGGATAGCGCTGGAGAGACTTTCTGTATACAAGCGGATTGATGGAGCGAT
>DOVS01000282.1 GCA_003519965.1 Betaproteobacteria bacterium | reverse complement strand
GGCCTAAAAAGCGCTCGCCGATGGTCTGAAAACGCAGCGGGACATCGGTCACGTAAAACTGATAAGCGGGCGCGGCGTGGTGACGGGCGGCAAGATTTTTGTCATTAAGCAAGGCGGCGGCGTGCTCCGCCATCGTTTCCGCCGAATCCACCAAATTCACCGCTTCACCGGCGACATCCTGCAGCAGCGGCTTGAGCAAGGGATAGTGGGTGCAGCCCAGCACCAGCGAATCGATTCGCTGCGCCAGCACCGGTCTGAGATATTCCTCGGCGGTCAGGCGGGTAACGGCATGATCGAGCCAGCCTTCCTCCACTAACGGGACGAATAACGGGCACGCCTGCGAGAAAACGCGGGTCGCCGAATTGTAATGATGAATGGCGCGGGCGTAGGCGTTGCTATTGATCGTGGTGGGCGTGCCGATCACGCCGATTCGCTGTTGTCCGCCAGCGGCGGCGCTTCGCGCGCCGGCGTCGATTACGTTCAGCACCGGCGCGCAGGAATGCGCGGTAATCAATGGGGATGCGGCCGCCGCCATGGTGTTGCAGGCGATAATCAGCAGTTTAACTTGTTTTTGCAGCAGAAACTCGGCGATCTGGAGCGCATAGTGGGTGATGGTCTCCACCGATTTAACGCCATAGGGCACCCGGGCGGTATCGCCGAAGTAAATAATGGACTCGAACGGTAAGCGCTCCATCAGCGCCCGCACGACGGTTAGGCCGCCAATGCCGGAGTCAAAGACGCCAATAGCGTTATCGGGATTCGGGGTAAAGGATGGCATTGTGCGGCCGGCGCGGAAAAAGCGTTATTCTGCCTCATCGTCTCGTGTAATGCGAAGAGTTCTAGCGCCCGCGATCACTTCCTCCCTTGGAATTCGTCATACAAGCATTTGTTAAACAAGAAATTTATGAGAATATCCGTCATATGGCCAGCCCAGGCATTGAGCGCGGTGATGAAGAAGGCCAACGAGGCGTATTACACCGGGCGGCCGCCTAAAATAAACTCCGGTGCGGAGGACAGGGAATGGGGCAGTTAAAGAAAATAGCTTCCGGTGCGGTTGAACGCATCCTTAAAGAGCTGCCGCAGGAAGAATTCTATTGGCTATTTTGGCCAGGTCAGCATATGACCTTGCTGTCTATCCGCCGCGCCGCCATGATTATTTCGCGCGTGCGGCTGATCGCCGCCTTGTTCGCTATATTGACGCCTCTATGGATCGTGGTGGATGTCCTCCTCTTCCCTTGGCCGTTATGCGGCGAGTTGGCGGCGGGGCGGCTTGTGGTCAGTGTGCTATTCGGCTGGATGGCGCTAACCTATCCGCCGTCAAATAATATGCGGGACGCCTATCACGCCTTGCTGTTGATGCTCACGATTCCTGTCGCGTTTTTCTTTTTCTCTCAGCAATTGCTGCTAGGCGAGCCATTCAGCGGCTTCGGCGCGGCAGTTTCCGCAGGTTACGCTTTTCTGCCGTTTATCATGGTGGCGGGACTAAGCGTTTTTCCGTTGACCGCATGGGAGGGCGCGGTGCTTTCCGCACCGGTGCTCGTGGCGGAAGTGATCGCCATGACCCTGCATTTGGAAGGAATGACGTGGGGCGCTGTTTACGGCGCGTTCTGATTGTTGCTGCTTATCGCGGTCGTGGCGACGCTGGCGGGAATGAGCCAGCTTGGTTTTATGATTGCCTTGGTGCACCAGGCCATCCGCGATCCGTTAACCACTAGCTTTTCCCGGCTGAGTGGAGAGGAGTTGCTGGAAATTCAGTTTATTATCGCCACCCGCAGTCATTCACCGCTTGCGCTGGCGTTTATCGATCTGGACAATTTCAAGCAAATCAACGACCGTTTTGGACACGAAGCTGGCGATGAAGTGCTTGTTCATGTCGTCAAGCGTATTCGCGAGCAGTTGCGTACTGGCGACATGCTGACCCGCTGGGGCGGAGAGGAGTTTATCCTGATTCTGCCTAATATGTATTGTAGCGACGCCGTTATCGCCGTTGAGCGGCTGCGCGAGACCGGTTTCGGCAAAGCGCTCGACGGCGCGCCGGTTACGGCGAGCGTCGGGCTGTCGGAATGGATCGAGGATCGCGCGCCGGATTGGAAAACACTGGTGGATATTGCCGACCGGCGGATGTATCTGGCTAAAATGTGCGGCAAGAACGGCGCCGTGGAATGGTAGCGGCGCTTGCACCGCCCGCCGTTGCATGGGACAGTGGTATTTGGCGCGCGCGCTACAGCGCATGCCGGGTTAGCGCCCAAGCCACATGTTCCCGGATCAAGGAGGAGGGGTGGTTGGCCTGCCGCCGTAAGGCGTCGATAATTTCCGGCGAGGCCGGCGCGTTGCCTAGCCCTACGGCTAGATTGCGCAACCAGCGCTCATAGCCGATGCGGAGGATGGCGCTGCCCTGAAATTTGCGTTGGAAATCCTCCTCGCGCCAGCGAAACAGCGCCGCCAGCGTCATTCGGTCCAAGCCATGGCGCACGGCGAAATCGGCCTCGATCCCGAGGTCGGCGAATTTATTCCATGGGCAGGCTAATTGGCAATCGTCGCAACCGTAGATCCGATTGCCGATCGACGGACGCAACGCCAATGGGATGCTGCCCGCGAATTCGATGGTCAGATAAGAAATACAACGTCTTGCGTCCAACCGGTAAGGCGCGACAATCGCTTGGGTGGGACAAGCCGTAAGGCACGCATGACAGTGACCGCAATGATTATCCACGGGCGGATCCACTGGCAGCGGCAAGTCAGTGTAAATTTCCCCTAGGAAGAAGAGCGAGCCGCCGTGGCGAGACAGCAATAAGGTGTGCTTGCCTTGCCACCCCAAGCCGCCATTGGCCGCCAGCGCCACTTCCATAACCGGTGCGCTATCGGTAAAAACCCGTAAGCGAGACGCACCGCTCGCTTGTTGGATGCGTTCGGCCAGCCGTTGCAGCCGCTTACGCATGACTTTGTGGTAATCGCGGCCAAGCGCATAGCGGGAAATATAAGCGTGGTGCGGGTCGCGCAGTACGCGCCGGCTATCTTCCAGAGAAACGGGAAAATACGCCATGCGCGCACTGATAATACGGCGTGTGCCCGGCGCCAGCTCAGCGGGACGGCTGCGTTTGGTCCCGTGTTTTGCCATATAATGCATATCGCCGTGGAAGCCGTCGGCTAACCATCGCTCCAGGCGTTGTTCGGCTAGTGGAAGATGAGGGTCGCTGATCGTGACGCCTTGAAAACCCAGTTCGATAGCCCACTGGCGGATGCGAGCCGCCAATTCGGCGGCTTCCCGTTCCGGCAGAAGAGGAGAGTCGTTTTGCATAGCACGCATCATAACCGACCGCCGTTACAAATTACCGCTTATCTCGCCGACGACGCGGCAACCGAAGCGTTGGGCGCCGAATTAGCTAAATACCTCGCGCCAGGGCTAGTGATTTACTTGCGCGGCGATCTTGGCGCCGGGAAAACCGCGCTGGCGCGGGCGATGCTGCGCGCGCTGGGATACCAGGGAAAAGTAAAAAGTCCGACCTATACATTGGTTGAATTTTATGTTATTTCTAGATTAAACTTATATCACTTTGATTTTTATCGGTTCAATGATCCGTATGAATGGCTGGACGCAGGATTTCGCGAGTATTTCAATCCGGCGTCGGTTTGTTTGGTGGAATGGCCGGAGAAAGCGGAAGGGCTATTGCCGCCAGCGGATATTGTTATTGCGCTGCGGATTCAAGATTGCGGGCGCGCAGCCGATATAACGGCGGAAACCAAGACAGGCAGGCGATGTTTGAGCAAATGGCGGCAGCGGCGGAATGCGTCACCGGTAAGTGGCGGCGAATCCATGGCGGAGCGGGAGGATGGATAGCGCCATGGGTGCATGGCGCTGTCTGGTTTTTTTTGCTGTTGGCTTCTTTTCCGGCCGTGGCCGGCACGGCGGTCAGCGCCGC
The DNA here is from genome assembly GCA_003519965.1 of Betaproteobacteria bacterium. GTDB lineage: Bacteria > Pseudomonadota > Gammaproteobacteria > Burkholderiales > UBA9220 > UBA9220. The sequence continues at coordinate 1,325 of DOVS01000282.1, read as the reverse complement.
CCGGATTTGGCCGGCGGCCGACTATACGCGTATTACCTTGGAGTCGGTCTCTCCGCTTCGTTATCAGTCTTTTACATTATCCCATCCTGAACGGTTGGTGATTGATTTGCGCGGCGCGACGCTGAGCCGGGCGCTCAAGGAGCTGCCGACTAAGGTGGCGCCCGGAGATCCCTATATTAAAAAAATCCGGATTGGCTATTTCAAACCGCGCGTCGTGCGGTTGGTGCTGGATTTAAAAACCACGATCAATCCTTCGGTGTTTCTCCTCAAGCCTTACGGCCAGTACGGCAACCGGCTGGTGCTGGACATTTATCCCAAGCATCCGACAGATCCTCTGATGGCGCTGGTGGAAACGCCCGATAGCGAAACAGCGGCGGCTGGCGGCGCGCGGCATCCGTTGAAGCTGCGTAGGCCGAGCGACGGCAAGAAAAGCCACGCGTCTCGCCGGCCAAAGCGGGCGCCTGGTGCGCGTGGCGGCGATATGAAACGGATGATTACCGTTTGCATCGACCCTGGCCATGGCGGGGAGGATCCCGGCGCGCATGGCAAGGGCGGCACTCTGGAGAAGAACGTGACTTTGGCGATCGGGCGCAAGCTGAAAGCGTTGGTGGACGCTCAGCCCGGCATGCGGGCCATATTAACCCGCAACGGCGATTATTTCGTGCCCCTCGGGATGCGGGTCATGAAAGCGCAGCGCATGCACGCCAACCTGTTCGTGTCGATTCACGCCGACGCTTATGTGAATCGCAGCGCCAGCGGTTCATCGGTGTTCGCCTTGTCGGAGCATGGCGCGACCAGCGCCGCGGCGCGCTGGCTGGCGAAAAGCGAGAATGAGTCCGACTTGATCGGCGGGGTTAATCTGAATGTGAAGAAAGAACCGTATTTAGCCCGCACCCTGCTCGATTTGTCGCAAACCGCCACGATCAACGATAGCTTGAAACTCGGCAAGGATGTGCTCGGTCAATTGGGCGACATCAATCATTTACACCGCGGACTCGTGGAGCAGGCGGGCTTCGCCGTGCTAAAGTCGCCGGATATTCCTTCGATCTTGGTGGAAACCGCGTTCATCAGCAATCCGGTGGATGAGCGCAAACTGCGCACCGCCGTCTTTCAGGAAAAAGTCGCTAAGGCGATTTTACACGGGATCGACAAGTATTTCGCTAACAATCCGCCGTTTCCAAAAGCGCGCCTGGTGCGCAATCCATAAAGTAACTCTTGTACCGGAAACACGCTATAATCGAGCTTATTCCGGCCAATTTATGTCCACAATCCACCGTCTTTCCGATCTTCTCATCAATCAAATCGCCGCCGGCGAGGTGGTCGAG
>DOVS01000122.1 GCA_003519965.1 Betaproteobacteria bacterium | reverse complement strand
GAACCCGCCGTTGGCCAACGATGGATTGCTGAACGCCTTAGCCAGCGGTATTCGTCAGGTCGTTTCTCAAGCGTCCAGCGGCTATGGCGCAAATCAACTCACCTTGCCGGGCATCGGCATTAGCAGCCAATTCGACGGCGCCTTGTCGCTCAATCAGACGACCTTGGCCAACGCCTTTCAACAAAATCCCGAAGGGGCGACCCAGCTCCTTGCGGACACGGGGCAGAAGCTGTCCAACCTGGTGACGGCGAATACCGGCCCTACCAGCCAATTGCAATTTACCACCAATAGTCTGGAGCAGGTCGTCCAGAATATCCAGAACCGGAAATCGGTCTTGCAGGACTATTCGGCACAAACCTATTTTGGCTTGCCGACGCAATACTCGTTGTTTACCTATATGTTCTCTAACAGTAACGCGGTCGGGGCATTGTCGCGCTATTCTCAAGTATCCAAGTTGTAACGGTTAGGCGTCTTCTTCGTCTGTCTTCCTCCATTTGGCGTAAATAACGGCAAGCGCTTGTCAAGTGCTTGTCACAAGGGTGTACTATATTGTCCTTAGCGGCCCTTGCCATTTCCGTCGAGGGGAATGGTTCCTGAGGGGACCGTTTGAGAGGAATGACATCATGCCAGCAGCACATAGCTTGAGTCCGCTCGATGTGGATTTGGGACGGTTGCACACTCGCGTTATGGAAATGGGTGAGAAAGTGGATTGCCAATTTCTCCAAGCCTTGCAGGGGCTGGGCTCGGGAGACGGCGCCATGCTGGCGCAGGTGATTGCCGACGATAGCAAAATTGATGCGCTAGAGGAAGCGATTGACCAAGAGTGTCTGCGTCTGATTTCCTGCTACCAGCCGGTGGCCGACGATTTACGGGTGATTACCACCGTGGTGCATACCATTACCGACTTGGAGCGGATCGGCGACGAAGCCGTCAATATCGCCCGCCGCAGTATGGATGTTTATCAAGCGGCGCACCGCGACCTGAGCAATCTCCTTAGAATCCGCCACGCGGCGTCGATGGCGCGAACGATGCTAAGTCTTGCATTGGACGCCTTTGAGCGATTGGATGCGCGTATCTCGAAAGATATTGCGCGGCAAGGGCACGATCTGCGCGGCGATTTGCGCGCCTTAACCCGGCGGCTGGCGACCGACATGGTGGGGCAGCCGCGGATTATTAGCTCATCGGTTGCTTTGTTGTTCGTGACGACCGCTATCGAACGGATCGGCGAGCATGCGCAGGATATCGCTCACGGGGTGGCGTTGCTGATCGGACGAGCGGAAATCGCCATACATCGTCTTCCGCCGCTTCAACGGCAAACTGGCTGAGCGCGCGTCGCTTACACGGCGATCTTGACCGGCCCAGCGTTTGTGTTAATGACGGCAGGCGGCGAATCCAGTGTCTTTGCTTTCCTGGGCTGCCTGGCCGCAGCGCTAGGGCGGCGGCGTTTGGGCCATTGGCGGTCTACCGGATCGCTCGCGCCGCCAGCCTGCAATCGAGTCGATCCACTGGAAATGCAGCGTTGTCGTAACGGCGGCAAATCCGCGTCCCATCGTTTCTTAAGGCGTCTCGCAAGAGGACGCCGAGTGACGCCGGGAACAGCTTTCCATATCTTCTGCGCGGTGTCGCCGTTTTCCCTCTTCCTCCCAAGCCGACCCAGGCGTCCACCAATACCGGATCGAAACCGGACATCCGCTGTTCGCCGCTGTGCATTAAGGGCCGGCGAATGAACAGCGGGTCGGCTATCGTTAATGTGAGCGCGCCGCCCTCATCCAACCGGCCAGGAAGAATTTCGCCGGATTTTATTCACGGCGCACTGGGGTTGAACCATTCCACGACTGGCCGGTCGCCGAAGAAAGCGCGTAATTCGGCGGCCTTCCAATGGTGGGCGAGGAGATCGCGGGCGTTCACCGTATGGCCTGCCGCCTTGAGTAACGCTTTTTGCCGGGCGTTGTTTACACAACCCGGTTTTTCGAAAAAAACAATCCTAGCCATTGGTGTCTCCTCGCGTGTTTTTGGCCAATGGCGACAAGCGTAGTAAGTCATCCACTTGCCGTTGAATAAGCTGGGTAATCGCCGGATCGAGTTTCTCTCGCCAGCGCGCGGGAATCGCTTGCGCTCCGTAGCGCGCCCCGGCCAGCATTCCCGCTAGCGCACCGGTGGTGTCGGCGTCTTCGCCGCGGTTCACGGTTTCGACGACGCAGTCCTCGAAGGTGTCGGTATAGAAAAAGTGGTATAACACCGTCTGTACGGTATCGACGATATAGCCGGACGCCCGGCGAGGGTAGGGGTCGAAACGGAATGGGCGGTATTGCGCGATCAGTTGGTTGGCCTCGTCGCGGCACTCCTTGACGCCTTCTCCTACGATCAGCCGTTGCGTCATGCGTCCCAAGGCCAGCGTTCCCGCGTCGGAGAGAGGATGATGATGGGTCAGGTGGCTTTGTTCCACGGTGTAGCGGGTAAAGCGCGCGGCGTCGCCCACGGTAAATAGCACGACGGGTAAGTTGCGCATACACGCGCCGTTGCCGCCGTCCCCTTCGGAAGGCGGCGTTTCCAGCGTACCCTGCAATAAGTAGCGGCGGATGCCGCGGCGGCAGGTATTGCCCACGTCCGCCGGATGGGATTTGAGCCAGGCGGCGAACGCATCCGCCACCGCGGTAAGATGTCAACGGCCGCCGGCGAGGATGGCGTTGCCCAGGGCGAGCGACATCTCCGTATCGTCGGTCACTTGTCCGGGTTTGAGCCGCAGCCAGCCGCCGCCGGTCATCTCGC
>DOVS01000216.1 GCA_003519965.1 Betaproteobacteria bacterium | reverse complement strand
GGCTACGCCATAGGGCGCGCCGATAAAACGTTTCAACCAGGCGCCGCGCGGGTGGGGCGTCAAGTGCGCCACCCAATCGTAATGTTGCGCTTTGAGCGTGGACGCCAGCCGCCATTCGGCCCGCGCCCGGCCGATGGGTCCTAGCGCCTTCCAATTTTTATCGATGCAATGGACCGTGCGAATCGCCGGATGCAGCGTGAGCATCTCCGCCGTGTCTTGATAAACCAAGGCGTCAATTTCCAAGTGGGGCGCGTGGTTTTTCAGCACGTTGAATACCGGCGACGTGAGCAATACATCGCCGTGGTGGCGGAGTTTAATGACCAGCACCCGGCGGATGGCGTTCAGATCGATAGCATCCTTCAACATGACGCGAACGATAGCAAAGTTTCGCCGAAATCCCAACGCGGCGGGAAAATTTGCTAGAATAGCGTCCGCATTTCGTGGTGCCTGCGCCGCCCTCAGCGGCGCGAGTTAAACGGGAAACAGGTGCGGCGGCAAGATAACCGCCGCCTATGCCTGTGCTGCCCCCGCAACGGTAAGTGAGTGCAAGCGCGCCAACCACGCCACTGTGGCCATCTTGGTTCATGGGAAGGCGGCGCGCTGTTTCACGAGCCCGGATACCGGCCCGGAATGGAAATTGGAAGCCCGCGGGGATGCGGCGCCCAAGGATTTGTCCCGCCATGCGCGATGAATAAGGAATGATCCATTCCCCGGCTTCCGTGTGTTTAACCCCAGCAATCAGCGTGCGGGGACGCATGCCGAACCGGAGTTTAAAGTGAAGCCTTCTTATCGATTGACCCTTGCCGCGCTGATGCTGGCGCAGCCGGCGTTCGCGGACAACTTGCCGCTTTACCAAGGCCAGGACGTGGTGGTGACGGCCACCCGCACGCCGGAGCCAGTGGCGGATACCCTGAGCGATATTACCGTTATTAATTCTCGCGAAATTCGCCAGGCGGGACAGCAAACCCTGGCGCAGTTGCTACAGTCTCGCGCCGGCGTCGAAGTTTCGAGCAACGGCGGCCGCGGCACCCTAAGCAGCATTTTTATCCGCGGCGCCAATAGCAGCCATACGTTGGTGCTGGTGGACGGCATGCGGTTGAGCTCGGCGGTTGATGGGGCCACCGCCATTCAAAACATCCCGCTCGACCAGATCGACCATATTGAAATCTTGCGCGGTCCGGCCAGTGGCCTGTACGGATCGGACGCCATCGGCGGCGTGATTCAGATATTCACGCGGCGCGGCGCGGGCCGTCCGCGTCCTCATTTCAGCATCAGCGCCGGTTCCTATGGCGCTCGGGCGGTAAACGGCGGTTTTCTCGGGAAAAGCGGCAAGTGGCGCTTCAGCGTTGATGCGGGGCACTTGAAAAGCAACGGTTTTTCCGCAACCAATGCCCGGGCTGCTACTTATACTTACAATCCGGATGACGATGGGTACCGCAATACGAATACTTCGGGAAGGCTGTCCTATCATTTCGACCACCGCAGCGAGGCAGGGGTGAACTGGTTCTATAGCGACGCCGCCAGCCATTTCGACGCCGGCGTGGGCAATGACGCCGTGACGCACCAGACGCTGACGGAATATAGCGTTTACAGCCGCAACCGGCTGACCCGGCGGTGGCAAAGCTTGGTGCGCGTCGGCCGGGGCAGCGATGACGCCGACACCCATGCCTCTTATCATAATGCCGTGGGCACCGACCAAGATCAGGTGCTGTGGCAGAATGATTTCACCACCGCCGCCGGCCAGGTAACCGCCGGCCTGGAGCATCTGCGCCAAAGCATTTATGGCGCGAATACGAACGCTTACGCTAACAAGCACCGCACGACAAAGAGCGCATTCGCGGGATACGATGGCCGCTTCGGCCGGCAGCGCGTGCAAGTCAGCGGGCGTTACGACGACAATAGCCAATACGGCCATCATACGACCGGCACGCTGGCGTATGGCTATCAGTTCACGCCGGCGTGGCGGGGGCATATTTCTCTGGGCACTGGATTTAAGGCGCCGACTTTCCTCGATTTGTACTATCCGGGGTTTAGCAACCCGGAGCTTAAGCCGGAACAGTCGCGCAGCAAGGAGGCGGGCGTCAGTTATGCGCATGGGGCGCAACACGTGCGGCTGGTGTATTTCGACAACCAGATTCATGATCTTATCGTTTCTTCCTTGGCGACAGGCTGGGTTCCTTACAATATCAGCCGGGCGCGGATTAAGGGCGAGGAGCTTAGCTATCGTGGCGTTGTCGCTGGACTGGCCGTGGGCGCGACGGTGACTTTCCAGGAGCCCCGCGACGAGATCAATCATCAACAGCTGACACGGCGGGCGCGGAAATTCGGCCGGCTGAGCGTCGCCAAGGCGATTGGGGCCTGGCGCCTTGGCGGCGAGATCGTCGCTTCTGGCGCCCGCTACGATGGTATTCCCAACACAGCCGCCAATCAGATGGGCGGCTACGGTTTGGTGAACCTCACCGCGACCTACCGGCTGCGGCGGGGTTGGTCGCTGTCGGCCCGTTGGGGCAACGTGTTCGACAAACGCTACGTGTTGGCTCAAGGCTATAACACACCGGGAAGCAATGTCTTCTTCACTTTGCGTTACGCGCCGAAGTAAGCGCCTGCCAATTGCAGTGCGGCGCAGCGGCCGGGCAGTGCGATGAAACGGCTGGCGCTGGCCGGGCTATTGGCCTGGCTGGCGTGTACTTTCGCTTGGGCGGGCGGGGTGTCGGTCACGGACGACGCCGGGCGCGTCATCGTGCTGCCGCATCCCGCGCGGCGCATCGTTAGTCTGGCGCCCAACTTGACCGAGTTGCTGTTCGCCGCCGGCGCGGGCCGGCGGGTGGTCGGCGTGGTGCGCTATAGCGATTATCCGCCGCCGGCGCGCCGGTTGCCGCGCGTTGGCGACTATCATTCCCTCGATTTAGAGGCGATTGCCGCGTTGCGGCCGGATTTGATCGTGGCGTGGCGCAGCGGCAATCCTCCCGCCCAAGTGGCTCGCTTGGAAGCGCTGGGTTTTCCGGTGTATTTCAGCGAGCCGCGCCGCCTGTCGGATATTCCCGCCACCCTGGAGCGGCTGGGGCGGCTGGCGGGCAGCGAACAGACCGCCCGCCGCGCGGCGGCGGCTTTCCGCGGCAAAATTGGCCAGTTAGCGGCCACGTATGCAAAACGCGCGCCGGTGCGGGTGTTTTTTGAAATTTGGAACCAGCCCTTAATGACGGTTAATGGCCGCCACATCATCAGCGCGGTGCTGCGGTTGTGCGGTGCGCGCAACATATTCGGCGATTTGTCCGCCTTAGCGCCGACGGTTGGCATGGAAGCGGTGCTGGCCGGCAATCCCGACGCCATTTTAATGACCGGCCGGCGGCGGCGCCGTGCGCAATGGATGCGGTTCTGGCGCCGTTGGCCGCAATTGACGGCGGTGAAGGAAAACCATTTGTTTTTTATTACCGCCGACGATATTGTCCGGCCGGGGCCGCGTCTCGCGGCGGGCGCGGCGCAGGTTTGCCGCGCAGTGGACGCGGCGCGGCGCGGACGGGCGGCGGAAAATGCTGGTAAATAACCTTCACAATCCGGCGTTACTGGTTGACCGGCTTGGCTTTCCCCAATTATAGTGTGTCCATGGAAACGGAACTCGGCGCGCTGGAGGAAAAAGTTGCCCAAGTGGCGCAGCTGTGTCAGCGGTTGCGCGCCGAGAATTCGCAGTTGCGCCAGGACTTAGCGGCGTCGCAGAATGAAAGTAAGCGCTTGCACCAGAAAATAGACGGTGCGACGCAACGGCTCGAGGCCCTGCTGACGCATATTCCCGAGGCGGAAGCATGAACCAAGAGGTGAAGGCGATCGATGTGACCGTCATGGGGCGGGAATTTCGCGTCGCCTGCCCCGAGGGCGACGAGGATGCGCTGTTAACCTCGGTGAACTACCTGGACCGGAAAATGCACGAAATTCGCGACGCCGGCAAAGTCATCGGGGTCGAGCGCATCGCCATCATGGCGGCCTTGAATATCGCCCACGAGCTACTATCCACGCGGGTAACCGGGAGTTTTGACGTCGGCGAATTTAAGCGTAGAATGAAAAGTATGGAAGCACAACTGGATTTGGCGATGGCCGACCAGGACGAGTTATTCTGAGTTATCCCCTGCGGTGTGCGTTAAGGTCGAGTCATCTTTTGAACCAATACGAAACCGCCGGTTGCCGCACATGGACACTGTTGTGCGCGTTCCTCGCGAATGCGCCTGATGTCGTTCCAGTGGCGACCCCTTGAACCCTAGGTTCAAGATATTGGCCTGACGGCATTTGCGGGGGATTCTTTCTGGTTTTCCCAATGGATCGCCTATCTTTCTCCATTAGCCTTCGGCCCAACGCGGCGTATCGAGGTTATATGGATTTAAAACAAAACGGACGCGTTCGTCCGCTCTCCGGCGCAAGTGGAGCCGGAGAGCGCGGCGGCGTACCGCCCCGGCGGCATGCGCAAGCAAACGTGCAGCCAACGGCGCTTGGCCGCGGCGGCCCGGCGCGTGTTTATTGCCAACAACTTTCCCGCTGGATGCTTCGATGAACCAGAAGGCGTCGTCTAGTCGTCTATTCGGTTGCTTTCCCGGATCCGTTGTTCGCGCGTTGCATCTCTGGCGCGGTTATGCCGGTGGATGGCGGGACGCCCCGTTTTACCGATTAACTGGGCGGCGCCTAAAATGGGGCGCCGCTTATTTTCGCGGACCGTTAACGGCTGTGTTTTTGCCGTCCGCTGGATGCAGGCGTTAGGGCGCGCGCATGCCGTCATCCACGCTTACGGCGAATAAGCGCGCGTTGCGCGCCGAGCTGCGCCGCCGCCGCCGCGGCTTAAGCGGACGGACGCGGCAGGCGGCGGCGGCGAGCGTGTTGCGCCGGGCGTTGCGCGCCGGTTTGCTGCTGCGTTACCGGCGGATCGGTTTTTACCTGTCCCATGACGGCGAGTTGGATTTGCTGCCGTTGCTTAATCAGGCGTTATGGCTGAACAAGCATTGTTTCCTACCGGCCTTGCCGCCGCGTTTTAGCAAGCGATTGCGGTTTAACCGTATCGGCCCGTCGTCTCGCCACTGGCGCCATAACCGCTTCGGTATTCTCGAACACGGGTCGCCGCGGCCGGTGCGGGCGTGGCAGCTCGATTTGCTGTTCGTTCCCCTGGTGGGGTTCGACGCGCACGGTAACCGCCTCGGTATGGGCGGCGGGTTCTACGACGCCAGTTTAGCGCATCTGCGGCAGCGCAAGGCATGGCGCCGTCCGCTGCTGGTCGGGGTGGGGTACGCGTGTCAACAAGTGGAGCGGTTGCCGGACGATCCGTGGGACATCCGCTTGGACGCTGTGCTTTCCGAGCGCCAATTTTATCGATTTGGCGGAACCACAACGGATACTTTTCATGCGTTATTGGCTAGTTAAATCGGAGCCATCCGAGTTCAGCATCGACGATTTTGCCGCCGCTCCCGGCCAAACCACTCGTTGGACCGGCGTGCGTAATTATCAGGCGCGTAATTTTATG
>DOVS01000225.1 GCA_003519965.1 Betaproteobacteria bacterium | reverse complement strand
TGGCGGCCAAATGCGTTTTACCGGGGAGCGGCGGCTGGGGAACGGGCATTCGCCGCTTGCCGTTACGCTTAATCTGCCGGGCGTGCATAACGTGCAGAACGCCTTGGCGGCGATTGCCGTGGGAACGGAGGTGGGCGTGCCGGATAGCGCCATCGTTAAGGCGTTGGCCGGATTTAAAGGCGTCGGGCGGCGTTTTCAGCATTACGGCGATATTCCCTTGGCGGCAGGCGGTGCGTTTACCTTAGTGGATGATTATGGCCACCATCCGGTGGAGATGGCGGCGACGATCGACGCCGCGCACGCCGCTTTTCCCGGACGGCGGTTGGTCTTGGTTTTTCAGCCCCATCGATTTACGCGCACTCGGGATTTGTTCGAGGACTTTATTAAGGTGTTGTCTAGCGTGGATGCGCTGTTGCTAACCGAAGTGTATGCCGCCGGAGAACCGCCGATCGTGGCGGCGGATGGGCGCACCTTGGCGCGCGCGGTACGCGTGCTGGGCAAGGTGGACCCTATTTTCGTCGATGCGGTGGAAGATTTGCCGGCGGCGGTCCATTCAATCGTCCGCGATGGGGATGTCGTGCTGACCATGGGGGCGGGGTCAATCGGCCGGGTTTCCATGACGCTGAAGGAGCAACAATCATGATGTGCAGTGCGAACGCCTCGGGCGGCGGTGAATCATCGATTCTCCGCGGCGAAAGCCGACTGTATGAATCGATGTCTCGTTATACCACTTGGCGCGTGGGCGGGCTGGTGCAGCGGTTGTATATTCCCGCGGACATGGAGGATTTCGTGACCTTCCTGTCGCTGCTGCCGGAGAACGAACCGCTCTGGGTGTTGGGATTGGGCAGCAACCTTCTGGTGCGGGACGGCGGCTTGCCCGGCACCGCGATTCTTCTCTATCGCGGTCTCGACAAACTGCAACTGGATAGTACAGAGGGCGGTCACGGCACGATTTACGCCGAGGCCGGGGTGGCCGACGCCAAGGTCGCGCGGTTTGCGGCGCGCAACGATCTTACCGGCATCGAGTTCTTCGCCAATATTCCCGGCACCGTGGGCGGCGCGCTGGCCATGAACGCCGGTTGCTTCGGGGTGGAAACCTGGCAGGTCGTCAATCAAGTGATGACCGTGGACCGCATCGGCAAGCTGCACCAGCGTTCGCCGGCGGATTACGATATTAGTTATCGTCATGCCACGTTGAAGCCGGAAAAAGCAAGTAGACGGGACGAATGGTTCGTGGCGGCATGGTTCAAATTGCAGCAAGGCGCGGGGGATGACGCCCGCCGCAAGATGAAGGATATGCTGACCCAGCGGGCGGCGAGTCAGCCGCTTAATCAGCCCAATGCCGGATCGGTGTTTCGCAACCCGCCCGGCGATTACGCGGCGCGCCTGATCGAGGCGAGCGGATTGAAGGGAGCGACCATCGGCGGCGCCATGGTGTCGCCGCGGCACGCTAATTTCATCGTGAACACTGGCGCGGCGACGGCGGCGGATATCGAACAATTAATCGAAAAAGTGAGAGAGACCGTCGCACAGCGGTGCGGTGTCGTTTTGCACTGTGAAGTCAAAATTATCGGGGAACGGGTATGAGCGGGCTCGATAAGGTCGGCGTCCTGCTGGGCGGGCGTTCCGCAGAGCGGGAAGTATCGCTCGATAGCGGTAACGGCGTCCTGCAAGCGCTGCGCCGGCGCGGGGTGGATGCTTATCCTTTCGATACGGGCCAGCGCGGGTTGGATGCGTTGGTCGCGGAGCGTTTTACGCGCGTGTTTATCGCGCTGCATGGGCGTTATGGCGAGGATGGCGCGATCCAAGGGGCGCTCGATCTATTGCGCATTCCTTATACCGGCAGTGGGGTGCTGGCGTCGGCGCTTGCCATGGATAAATGGCGCACCAAGCTGGTATGGCAGGCGTTGGGCATTTCCACACCACGCTATGCGCTGCTCAATGAGACGACAGACTTTCGCCAGGTAGCCGATGCGTTAGGGTTGCCCTTGATGGTGAAGCCCGCTACCGAAGGGTCCAGTATCGGCATCACCAAGGTGCGTGGCGTCGAGACGCTAGAGGCCGCTTATCGCGCCGCCGCTCAATACGACGCGGTGGTGCTGGCGGAGCAGTTTATCGGCGGGCAAGAACTGACGGCGGCTATTCTTGGGGATGCCGCGTTGCCGCTCGTGCGGCTGGATACGCCCCACGATTTCTACGATTACGATGCAAAATATGTAGCCGAGGATACCGGCTACGACTGCCCCTGTGGATTGCCGCCGGCGCAGGAGCGCCGCTTGCAGGCGCTGGCGTTGGAGGCGTTCCGCGCGCTTGGCGGCCGTGGCTGGGGCCGAGTGGATCTGATGCTGGATGGCGGCGGCACGCCGTATTTTTTGGAGGCGAACACCGTACCGGGGATGACGGGCCATAGCTTAGTGCCGATTGCGGCGAGCCAGGCGGGGATGAGTTATGACGATTTGGTGCTGCGGATTTTATCGCTAGCGGCAACGGGTGAGGAATGAATTATCGGAGCAACCATGTGGGACAAGCCGGAGATCATGCTATGGCTCGCCGATTTATTGTTCGCGCTGGCGGCGATTTTGCTGCTGTACACCGTACTGTTCGTACTGATCCATTTGCCGTTATTCCCGGTGCGGGAGATTCAGGTGAACGGGCGGCTGCATCACGTGACGCGGCAGCAAGTGCAGTACATCGTCAACCGCGAGTTGGCCGGCAATTTCTTCACCATGGATT
>DOVS01000245.1 GCA_003519965.1 Betaproteobacteria bacterium | reverse complement strand
ACATCCCCCGGCCGCGCCGGCCGGTAGCGTAATTTGAGTTCTCGGCCGCACACCGCGCCCGCCAAGCGCGCCACCGCATTTATGCTATGGCCTTCGCCGCTGCCCACATTATAAATACCGCTGTCTTGCGGCCTATCCACGAACAATGCGCAAGCCGCCGCCACATCGTCCACGTAAATAAAATCCCGCACCGCCTCGCCGTCGCCCCAAATATCCAGCGCCGACCCGATTCGCATCTGCTCCAGCAGGGTGCGGATGAAGCCGAACCCCGCCCGCAACGGTTGTTCCGGCCCGTAAGCGTTAGCGGGGCGCAATACCGTCGCCCGCCGTCCTTGGGCGCGGAATGCGTGAAGGAATGCCTCTATCGCCGCCTTGCCCGCCCCATGATAAGACAGCGGCGCCAGCGGCGCCGCCTCGGCCACGGGAAAATGCGCGGCATCGCCGTATAGCGCGCCGCCGGAAGACAGGAAAATCAAGTGCGCGTCAAACGCCTGTAGCCACTCCAGCAGCGCCAGGGTCGCGCGAATATTTTCCGCTTCTAAAGCGGGGCGATGCGCCGAGCCGCCCGGCGTGGTTTCGGAAGCGAGATGCACCACCGTGCCGCACACCGGTAATAACTTGCGCAACAGCACCACATCGTCCAGCGCGCCACGATGAAAAGAAACATTCGGAACGGCGGAAACAGCCGCGTGGCGGGAAACAACATGCACTCGCCGGCCCGCCGCCGCCAGCCGCCGGGAGAGCGCGGCGCCAATAAAACCGCCGCCGCCCAGCAACAACACCGCCTCGCGAGTCATGCCCGGCTGTCCAGCACATCGCGATAAGCCGCTACGTAGCGAGCGGCGCAGTCGTCCCAGGCGCCGAAACGGCTTCTCGCCCATTCCCGCGCCGCTTGCCCCGCGAGACGGTTATTTTCCCGGGACGCCAAGTGTTCCAGCGCCGCGCCGAACGCATCGCGGCTATCGGCGAAACAGCCGGTTTTCCCGTCTAGGACGATACCCCGGTGAGCCGGCAAACTGCTGGCGATCACCGGCAGACCGGCCGCCATGGCCTCTAGAACCACTTGCGGCCGCCCTTCGTCGTGACGGCTGAGCGTCACTAGCCCGCTCGCCTGGGGAAACCAGGTGTCTCGCAACGCGGCGGGGTGAGCGGGGCCGTGATAATGCACCCACGGCGGTATCGTCATCGGCTCCTGCATCGGCCCGAATAAGTGCAGCTCTTGGCTGCTCCCGAACACATCCGCTCCCCATTCGAACAAAGGGCCGATTTTAGCGCGCGTCACCCGCGCGACGACAAGCCAGCGCCGCGGCGCTTCCACCGGCCTCCGCGCCGCGCCGAACCAGGACGCATCGATCCCGAAAGGAATAGTGCGGATTTGCGCCACGCCGCCGAACAACGCCTCCAGCTTCGGCTGCATCCACTCCGCATTCGGCGCCAGCAGCGCGCGTCGCTGGGCGAGCATCCGACGTAACGCGAACGCCATGCCCGGCAGTTCGAGCAAACCGTAATCGCTGCCCAGCACTGTCGCAACCAGCGGCGTCGCCAGCCCCCACAACGGTAGGGCGTTCTGCAGCCAGTTGGCGTGCACCAGATCGGCGCGGCTTTCGCGGTACACCCGCCGTAAGCGGCGCAGTAAACCGAAGGCGGCCCCACCGCCGCGCATAGCGCCCTGCCGCAGCAAACACGCAATGCCGCCGCGCTGGGATAGATTCGCCAGCCATTCCCCATCGCCGGGCGGCAACGCATCCGCCACGCCCGGCGGCAACGCGCCCGGCGGGGCCCATGAGGCCAACGCCACGTCCTCCCGCCGTCCCAGCGCCGCCGCCATATCGGCGATAAAGCGCCCGCGCCAATCGTGCGGGTCGAGCGGATAGGAAGTACTCACCATCAGAACGCGCAAGTCAATCGTCCCGCTGCGTTTCGCGCGGGTCGTCGATGCCTTTATAGTGCAGGGCGGAGATTTGCTCGGACACGATGCCGATCAAAAAGGTCAGAATCGCCGAAATAAACAACAAAGCGCTCATGTTGGTAAAGCGCCCTTCCTCCAGATAGGTGTACAGGTAGTAGCACAACCCGGTCCAGAAAAAGCCGGCGCTGATGGGAATAAATAATTTTTGCGGCGAATAGAGTGTACCGATCTTGATAATAATCAGAAAAAAACGCACGCCATCGCGCAGCGGACGGATATGGCTTTTGCCGGTAACGCGCCGTGGCGTATGAATCGGCACATACGCCACGCCGAAGCCCGCGCGGAAAAAACTCATGGTGGTGGTGGTCGGGTAGGAGAATCCGTTGGGCAACAGATAAAGAAACTTGCGGAAGCGATCCGCCCGCATCACGCGAAATCCGGAAGTCAGGTCCTCCACCCGCTGCTGCACCATCCAGGTCGCGAGGCGGCTGAATACGTCGTTCGCCACCGCCCGGTGCATCCCCGCTTGGGAGCCCGCGGCGCGCGCGCCCACCACCATATCGAAACCCTCGTCGAATTTTTCCAGCAGCGCGGGAATATCCTCCGGCTTATGTTGGCCGTCGGCGTCCATGAAAATCAGCGCCTCGCCAGCCGCCGCTCGCGCGCCGCTCTTCACCGCCGCCCCGTTTCCCTTGGGATGCCGATGAGTCACCACGCGCACGCCATGGGCCTGGCAGACGGCGGCGGTATCGTCGCGCGAGCCGTCGTTCACCACCAGAATTTCCGTATCGTCGGGAAGATGCCGCGGCAGCTCCGGCAACAGGCGGCGCAGCCCCTCCGCTTCGTCGCGAGCGGGGATAATCAAGCTATAGCGGGTCGCGGGCGGGCGGCTCATCATGCGTATCCTTCCAATAGGCGGGCGGCGCGCGCAACGGCTAGCCGCCCGCGAGACCGACCATCAAATCACCCATGATTCGATCGATCAGCGCCTCGCTGCAGCCCAGCGCTTTTAACTCCCATTTCAGCGTATTGCCGAATTTCGCTTTTTTATAGACGCCCATGTTGTGCTCCCGGTTAAATTTTCCAGCCCGCGCGTACAGTTCGGCTATCGCGCCCGCCAGCTTCTTCTGCTGTTTTTTATCCTGGCCGGTTTCCTGGCCGGGGGGAAAACGCTTCACGAAATCGTGCGCTAAGGTCTTCGCAAAATCCTCGACTTGCCGCGCTTTAAACCCATCGAACATCATATCCCCCGCCTCGACACCCAAACTTTTTGTTAATATTAACAAATATCCCAAGCGGCAGCGTATCTCATGCGAAATTTGATGAAACAGTTCTTCGGAAAACCCAACGGTGAAGAACCGTCCCCGCCGGAACCGGCCGCCGACGGCTCCGCCGAACAACGGGTCCAATGGATGCGGCAGGGACACGCCCGCCATAGGGCGGGCGACTTGGACGGCGCGGCCCGCGATTACGAAAATATCCTCGCATGCAAACCAGACGACTTCGACGCGCTCTACCTGCTCGGCACAATTCACCACGCCCGGCGGCAACACGCAGAAGCCATCCGCTCGATCGAGCGGGCTATCGCCAGCAACCCCAGCATCGCCATATTCCACTACGAGCTAGGCGCGATCTATCAGGAAACGGCGGCATGGGCGGAAGCGGAACGCTGCTTTCGCGCCGCCGCCGCCCTCGATCCCGATTACGCCGAGGCCCATAACGACCTCGGCACGGTATTAGACAAGCAGGGCCGCCCGGAGGCAGCGCAAGCCTGCTATCTGCGCGCGCTGGAGATCGACCCCGCTCTCCCTCAAGCGCATTACAACCTCGCCCGCAATCAATTCGACCGCGAACGCTTCGCCGAGGCCGAGGCGCACCTCCGCCAAGTCATGGCGCAGGTTCCCGATCACGAAGGCACCTTGCTGTTGCTGGGCGATATTTGCCAGAAAACCCGGCGCCCCGGCGAGGCGGAGCCCTGTTACCGGGCCGTGACGCAAGCGCAGCCGCGCCACTTCAAAGCGCACATTGGACTGAGCGGCGTGTTATCCGAACAGGGACGCCACCGCGAAGCGGAAACCCACTTCCGGGAAGCGATGCGCATCATGCCCCAATCGGCGGAAGCTCACTTCTGCCTGGCTAACTGCTGCCAGCAGCTCAAGCGCATGGCCGAGGCGAAAGCATTCTACCGCAGCGCCATCGCCATCGACCTCGGCTATGCGCTGCCTTACCTCAATTTGGGCGCTATCCTAGTCGAAGAAAACCACCCCGAGGAAGCGATCGCGCTGTACCACGCCTTCCTGGGAAAAAACCCCGGCCATCCCGACACCCACATCAATCTCGCCCTCGCCTTCAGCGCGCAGCGCCGTTTCACGGAAGCCATCGACACGCAAATGGCGGCGTTGGGTCACCCGAAAACCGACCCCATTGCTTTTTCCAACCTCTCCACCTTCCACAACGCATTAGACCAACTGGAGGCGTCGCTCGCGTGGGCGCAAAAAGCCGCCGCGCTCAAGCCCGATTTCGCCGACGCCCAGGTCAACGTCGCCTATGCGCTCCATTGCCTGGGACGGGAACAAGAATCGCTGGCCGCTTACGAGCGCGCCGTCGCCATCGCGCCGGATTTCGCCGACGCCCAATGGGGGCGCGCCCTCGGCTTGCTATCCCTGGGACGCTACCCGGAAGGCTGGGACGCCTACGAATGGCGCTGGAAAATGAAGGACATGGCGGGCAATTGGAAGAACTTCGCCCAACCCGCGTGGGACGGCGCGGGCGCGCCCGGAAAAACCCTGCTGCTCTACGCCGAGCAGGGATTGGGCGACACCCTGCACTTCGTCCGCTACGCCGAGGAAGCCGCACAGCGGTGCGGGCGCGTCATCCTGCTCTGCCAGCCGCCGTTGAAAAACCTGCTGCGCGGCGCGCCCGGCGTCGGCCAGGTGGTGGCGGACGGCGAACCGCTGCCGCCGTTCGACATCCAATCCCCGCTCCTCAGCTTACCGCGCCTGCTGCGCACCACCCTAGACACCCTCCCGGCCAAGACCCCTTACCTCTTCCCGCCCGCGGCCGCCCGCGACCGCTGGCGGCGGGAAATCGCCCCCTACCCGAAAGACGGCGGCTTGCGCGCCGGGCTAGTGTGGGCGGGCGGCGCAGCGCTCAAGGACGACTGGCGCCGGTCCTGCGCCTTGCAGCAATTCGCGCCCCTGGCCGAGGCGGGCGGCGCGGTGTTTTTCAGCTTGCAAAAAGGCCCGGCGGCGGCCCAGGCGGCGACGCCGCCGCCCGGCATGCGCCTAATCGACTTATCCGCCCGGCTGAACAGTTTTACCGACACCGCCGGGCTTATCGACCAGCTAGATTTAATCATCTCGGTAGACACCGCCGTCGCCCACCTGGCGGGCGCCATGGGAAAAACAACCTGGACCCTGTTGCCGTTCGCCAGCGATTTCCGCTGGCTGACGCAGCGCAGCGACACCCCTTGGTACCCGAACATGCGGCTATTCCGGCAACCGCGCCACGGCGACTGGGATAGCGTCATGATAGAACTGGCAGCCGCCCTGCGCGGCCAGCGCGCTTAATCGCCGCCGCGGCGCGCCGCCGCCCGGTGCAAGGCGGC
>DOVS01000047.1 GCA_003519965.1 Betaproteobacteria bacterium | reverse complement strand
TTACGGGTGAAAATGGGGAACTTCGCGTAAAACGCCTTGCCCGTGGCCTCTTGAGTCCCGTTAAACAAGGCGCCGCTATGACAAGCGAAGCATCCCTCCGTCTGCGCCAAATGCAAGCCGCGCTGCGCGGCGGGGCCGAGTGCATTCTTGTTCCCCTTGACGAAGCGGTCGTAGGGACTGTTCGGCGTAATCAGCGTTCGCTCGTAGGTGGCGATGGCCTTGACGACATTCTCCAGCGTCACCGGCTCCGCGCCGCCGAAAACCTGGGCAAACTCGGTGCGGTAACCGGGAATCGCCTTCACCCGATCGGCAACCGCCTGGCCGCTGGACATACCCATTTCCACCGGGTTGAGCAACGGCCCCTTAGCCTGTTCCTCTAAGCTCGGCGCGCGGCCATCCCAGAACTGCACCGCATGGAACGCCGCATTGAAAACAGTCGGCGTGTTCCGCGGCTTATCGACCTTACCGAATACGCCTAAGGACAGGGAAAGATTGTCGGCGCCATTACCCATCACATTGTGGCAAGAATTACAGGATACCGTTCCCGAACGCGATAAGCGCGGATCGAAATAAAGCTGTTTACCCAATTCGATTTTTGCCGCCGTCATCGGATTGTCCGCTGGCACAGGTACTTGGCTGGGCAGCGCACCCTGAGCCAACGCGCCATGCAGCGGCAACAGCGTAGCGCAGGCCATCGCAAACACCTTAAGGAAGTCGTTAAAACAACGCACAACGAGACGCCGAACCAGCGACGACGTGACGAATAAGCCATTCAAACGCATAATCATTCTCCTCGCGATCACAACGATGACGAAAATTACGGTGAACCGGCCCGGCGCCGCACCGGTTTGTACGACGTTACGACGGAAATGCGCTCCACGGCGAGGATGCCGCGGCGCGACTGCCCGCGCGCCACGGGCGGGCCAGCCGCCGTCATTGATTTCGTCGTGCGCAGGGCGGCGGCCGACCAGATGAATCATACTAGCATTCGAGGAAATACACCGCCGTTTTTTCGACCGCCGACCGCCGCGCCGAAAACCGCGCCAGCGCGACGATGCGGCCCAGACGCTTCGCAATGCTAGCCACTGCGTCGCAGGGGTTCTGTTATAATCGACTTAAACTTTAAATTTCTCCAGGACTGCCATGAACACGCTGATTTGCGGCTCCATCGCCTACGACACCATCATGGTGTTTCCAGACCGTTTTAAGCACCACATCCTGCCCGATAAAATTCACATTCTTAATGTATCGTTTCTCGCGCCGGAAATGCGCCGGGAGTTCGGCGGCTGCGCCGGCAATATCGCCTACAGTTTGCAAATGCTCGGCGGCAAGCCGCTGATTATGGCGACGGTGGGCGAGGATTTTCATCCTTATGCCCAACGACTGACGCAATTGCACTTTTCCCGCGACCATGTTCGCGCTATCGCCGGCGCCTATACCGCGCAAGCATTCATTACCACCGACCTGGACGATAATCAAATCACCGCGTTCCATCCAGGCGCGATGAACTTTTCCCACGAAAATCACGTCGGCGACGCGACGGACGCCACACTCGGCATCGTCTCGCCCGATGGACGCGAAGGCATGCTGCAACACGCCCGGGAATTTCACGAAGCGGGCATTCCGTTCGTCTTCGACCCCGGCCAGGGCATGCCGATGTTTTCCGGCGAAGAACTGCTGCACTTCGTCGAACTCGCCGATTACGTCACGGTCAATGACTATGAAGCGCAGCTACTGACGGAACGCACCGGCCAGCCGATCGAAGCGCTCGCCCAGCGGGTGAAGGCCCTCGTGGTCACGCTGGGCAACGACGGTTCACGCATTTACGCCGGTAAACAGCCAATCGATATTCCTTGCGTGAAGGCGGAGGCCATCCTGGATCCCACCGGCTGCGGCGACGCCTACCGGGGAGGATTGTTGTACGGCATCGCCAATGGCATGGATTGGGAAACCACCGGCCGTCTAGCGGCGCTGATGGGCGCGCTGAAAATTTCCCATCGCGGGCCGCAAACCTACGCGTATTCGCGGGAAGAACTCATGACGCTATTCCGCAGCCATTTTGGCGCGGCTTTTGAATAAGGATATCACGATGACAATCAGCAAATGGGCGGTCGTAGCCGCCATCCCTTTGATGCTGCTGGGCGGCTGCGCCACGAATTTATCCGGCGAGGCGTATTCCCGCGACCAGGTGCGCCAAGTGCAAACGGTGCAGCTTGGCGTCGTGCAAGCGGTGCGCCAGGTGCAGATCGAAGGCACTAAAAGCGGCGTTGGCGCGGCCAGCGGCGCCGTGGTTGGCGGCATCGCCGGCAGCAATATCGGCGAAGGCAAGGGCAGCGCCGTCGGCGCGGTAATTGGCGCGGTAGCGGGCGGCCTAGCCGGCGCGGCGGCGGAAAATGCGGTCACGCGCAAGCCTGGCGTTGAAATCACGGTCAAACTGGATAACGGCCAGATCATTGCCGTGACCCAGCAGAGCAATGGCGCGGCGCACTTCGCTCCCGGCGACCGAGTGCGGGTGCTAACCGGCGCCGGCGCCACCCGCGTCGAGCGCGATTAAGTCGTCCAGCGGCGCGATGGGGCAATCCATCTTGCCGCAATCGACCGTCGATTCCCGCCTTTGAGCGCCACGTCCCAAACGTCCGTGCTGATCTTAACGTTCCGCATGCTTCGCCTCATCCTGCTCTTGCTGGAGGGCGTGGCGACATGCCTGACGGTCTTTCCCGTCGTCGGCGAGGCGCGGCGGCAACGGCTGATTCATCGCTGGTCTCGGCGCTTGCTGGCGATTCTGCACATTCGGCTGCGGGTGACCGGGAACGCGCCCACGATGGACTCGCACCGCCTGATGGTGGTGGCTAACCACGTCTCATGGCTAGACATTTATCTGCTCAACGCGGTGCGCCCGCTACGCTTCGTCTCCAAGGCCGAAGTGCGCCGCTGGCCGCTGATCGGCTGGCTAGCCGCCCAAGCGGGCACTTTATTCATCGAACGCGGACGGCGCCAGGACACCGTCCGGTTGAGTCAGGAAATCCAGCAAGTGCTGGAAGCGGGCGGCTGCACCGCCTTCTTCCCTGAGGGCACCACTACCGACGGAACGCGCCTGCGCCACTTCCACACCTCGTTGTTGGAGCCGGCGGTGCGCAGCCGCTCGCCGGTGCTGCCGGCGGCGCTGCGCTACTTGAACGTCGACGGCACGGCCAACACCGCCGCCGCCTACTACGACAACATCTCCTTTGGCGAATCGCTGTTGCGCATTATGCGCGTACCGGAAATCCACGCCGAGGTGATTTTTTTCGACCCGATCCCCACCCAGGGGAAAAACCGCCGGGAACTCGCCCAGGCGGCGCAAACCGTCATTGCCAGTGTTTTTTCACCCCCGGCAGACCCGCGCACGGCAACTGAAACACCTGCCGATCCTCCAGCCGCAGCGCAGTAAGCCGCCCACTCCACAAACAACCGCTATCCAGGGCGATGGTATTCTGCTCGCTGCGGTAACCCAGCGCCGACCAATGGCCGAAAATCACCGTGGCTTCCGCGCTGGCCCGCGCCGGCGCCGCATACCATGGAAAAAAACCGGCGGGCCGGTCTTCCGGCGGCCCCTTATGGGCAAACTCGATTTCCCCTTCGGGGGAGCAAAAACGTAACCGGGACATCACATTGGTAATCAGCCGCAGCCGGTTAACGCCGTGCAAATCGTCCTGCCAGCGCGTCGGCGTATTCCCATACATCTGCGCGAGAAATTCACGGTAATCGTCGGCGCGCAGCACTGTCTCCACTTCCACCGCCAGCCGCTGCGCCTGGGCGATATTCCATTGGGGCAGCAAACGGGCGTGCACCATCGCCCACTTCCCCTCGACATGCAGCAGCGGACGGCGGCGCAGCCAATCCAGCAACACCGCCCGGTCCGGCGCCGCGAGAATTTCCGCCAAAGTATCGTTGCGGCGAGGCTGAACATAACCCTCCGCCACCGCCAACAAATGCAGGTCGTGGTTGCCCAGCACCATCACCAAGCGGTCGCCCATCTCCCGCGCCCAACGCAAGGCGGCGAGGGATTCGGCGCCGCGATTCACCAAGTCGCCCACCAGCCATACCCGGTCATGGGCGGCGTCGAAACCGACGGTTCGCAGCAATTGTTGCAACGCGGTAAAGCAGCCTTGGATATCGCCGATCGCGTAAGTCGCCATATGAAACGCCAAACATGGAATGGACGCTATGTTAGTGGCTAGCCCCTCGTCCCGGCAACCTTTTTCCCCCGGTAAACGCGGCGGCGTATGCTAAAATTTCGGGATTCATTACTTTCACGTCGTCCCCTAACAGCAGCATGTTGTCACACCTCAACCCCGAGCAACGCGCGGCGGTCTCTACCCTGGATGGGCCGTTACTGGTGCTGGCCGGCGCCGGCAGCGGCAAGACCCGCGTCCTGATCCACCGCCTGGCCTGGCTGATTCAGGTCGAACACGTTTCACCTCTGAGCATCATGGCAGTGACATTTACCAATAAAGCCGCTGGTGAAATGCGCGAACGCGCACAGAAATTGCTGCAGGTATCTGCACGCTCCATGTGGATAGGTACTTTTCACGGTATCGCGCATCGTCTGTTACGCATGCACTGGGAAGAGGCCGGTCTGCAGGAAAACTTTCAAATTCTGGATTCCGACGACCAACACCGAATCATACGTCGCCTGATCAAGGAAGAAGGTCTGGACGAAGCACAATGGCCGGCGCGACAGGCGCAGTGGTATATCAATGCCCGCAAAGACGAAGGCCAGCGACCGGGCGCGATTGAGCACATGGATAATCCCATGACTGCTCAATGGGTACGAATTTATGAAATCTACCAGGCCTATTGCGACCGCGCCGGACTGGTTGATTTTGCAGACCTGCTATTACGTGCGCACGAACTCTGGTTGAACAACCCAAAACTGCTGGACCACTATCGTGGTCGTCTGACACATTTGCTGGTTGACGAGTTTCAGGACACCAACGCCATTCAGTATGCCTGGATTCGCATGTTGGTAGGCACCGACGGAAAGGTATTGGTGGTTGGTGATGACGACCAGTCAATTTACGGCTGGCGTGGTGCCCAGGTTGAGAACATGCAGCATTTCAATCGCGATTATGCCGATGTAAAAACGGTCAAACTGGAACAGAACTACCGCTCCACTGGCAACATCCTGAATGCTGCCAATGCGCTGATATCCAACAACGATGATCGTCTCGGTAAAAATCTGTTTACCGCAGATGGTGAAGGCTCAAAGATCTCTCTGTACTCGGCATTCAATGAACAGGACGAAGCACGCTTTGTCGTTGAACATATTGAGCAATGGCTGGCAAAGGGACGACGCGCCGAAGAAACCGCGATTATTTATCGCACCACAGCTCAATCCCGTCTGTTTGAGGAATATCTGCTCAGGGCATCTATTGCGTATCGCGTTTATGGTGGTCAGCGCTTTTTCGAGCGTGCCGAAATCAAGGACGCACTGGCTTATCTACGTTTAATTCAAAACCCGAATGATGACGCCGCCATGGAACGTGTGATCAACACACCTACCCGCGGTATCGGTCAGAAAACAGTTTCTACTTTGCGTCTGCAGGCACGTGAAAGCAGTTTGCCATTGTGGCAGGCGGCACAGGAATGCATTAAACAAAACATCATGCCGGCGCGGGCAACGGCTGCTGTACATGCCTTTATGCAGCTAGTCACCGATATGAAAGAACAGATGGGTGACTGGACGCTGGGCAACCAGATGCAGGGTGTTATTGAAAATAGCCAACTGGTCACACATTACGAGAAAGAACCACGTGAAAAGATGGAATCACGGGTCGAGAATCTGCGTGAACTGGTCAATGCCGCAGAAGCCTTTGTGTTGCCACTCGAAGACGAAGAAGCCGGCATGAACGACCTGCAGTCCTTTCTCAGCCATGCTGCACTTGAGGCCGGGGAAACCCAGGGTGAAGCCTGGGAT
>DOVS01000028.1 GCA_003519965.1 Betaproteobacteria bacterium | reverse complement strand
GAGGTGGAGCAACCGCATGCCGCGGGCGCATTGGGGTTGTAAAATTTGAGCCCGGTCTCGGAAGGGGTATCGGTAAAATCGACAATAAACCCGTCCAGCAGCAACCGCGTCTCCATCGGTAGAAACATCCGCACGCCGCCGCTGTCGATCACGGCATCGCCGGGGAACGGTTCGGTTTCGACCGTAAAATCGGTGTTGAAGCCAGAGCAGCCGCCGGGTGTGACGATCAACCGGAATCCAGCTCCCGCGCCGCCGCCGCCAAAGCGAATCATCCGGCGGATAAAATTTTCCGCCTTTACCGTAAACGTCAAGTTCATCGCGTCCTCCTCAGGCGGCGGCATAGCGGGAAACGCTCTTATCGATGACGATGCAGCCATCCACCGGGCAGACTTCGACACACATCGGGTCATCGTAGTGACCGATGCATTCGGTGCATTTCTTCGGATTAATCACAAACGCGCCATCCTTCTCCCGGATCGCCACATTCGGACACTCGGGCTCGCATGCGGAACAGGCGGTACACGTAGAGGCGATAATTTTATAGGCCATGCTTTTCTCCTTTTCCTAGCGGCAGCACGGCCGCCAACAATAAAAATCGGTTACGCAGCGACGTAAGCGCCTTGCCGGATTTGGCCGCTGCCGCGGGATCCTGGCTGAACTTCGCCGCGTCGCACCCTTTCCAGATACTCCTTAAACCAGGCAATCAGCGATTGCTCGATATATGCATGCGCATACTGGTCGGCGACTTCGATGCCCGCGGCCTCCAAATCCTTGCGAGGACATAAACCGATCTTGGCGACGAATACCGCAGCGCAATCGTCAATCGCCTTAATCACCGTTTCCAGCGCTTCTTCCTCGCCGTAACCGCCGAGGCAGTAGTGATCCACTCGCCGGTGACCCACGAATTTGGCTCCCGCCGCGCTCAATTCGTACACTTGGAATTCAGCGGCATGACCAAAATGCGCATTGATGCGGCCGCTGCCTTTCGTCGCCACGGCCGCCAGCACTTTAGTGTCATCCGACTCGCCGGCAAACGCCGCCAATTCCGTCTCTTTCGCCGCCACCTTGTCTTGGCGCTCCTGCTCCACGTATTCTTGATATGCTTGGCGCGTCTCCCGATCGTATTGCACGTCCATGGCTTGAATTTTTTCGGTCGTGAACTCGGCGCTGCGGTCCTCGCCCAACAATCCCACGGCGTCGGCCCGGCACTGGCGGCAATGGCGCATCATGTTCATCTCACCCTCGCAGCGGTCTTGCAACGCCTTCAGCTCCTGTGCGCTCGGGCCGCGCTGGCCGTTGAGTCCATAGCACGTTCCGTGCTCTGCCTCGGAAATCAACGGCATGATGTTATGCAAGAAAGCGCCGCGAGATTTAACCGCCTGGTTCACCGCCGCCAGGTGCTCGTCGTTGACACCCGGAATCATGACCGAATTGACCTTAACCAGAATGCCCTTGGCGGTTAGCATTTCCAGTCCCTCCAACTGCCGTTCGGTCAATATCTTGGCGGCATCCTTACCCTTCCAGCGTTTCTTCCGATAGAAAATCCACGGATAAATCTTCTGCCCCACTTCAGGATCGACCATATTGATGGTGATGGTGACGTGGTCCACGTTAACATCCTGAATCGCCTGCACATGATCCGGCAGCGCCAGGCCATTGGTGGACAAGCACAATTTGATATCCGGCGCTTCCTTCATGATGAGATCGAATGTACGGAACGTTTTCGCGGGATTGGCCAGGGAGTCCCCTGGACCGGCAATACCCACCACCGTCATTTGGGGAATAGCCGACGCGACCGCCAATACTTTTTTCGCCGCCGTTTCGGGCGTGAGTTTCTCGCTCACGACACCGGGGCGGCTTTCATTAGAGCAATCGTATTTACGATTGCAATAGTTGCACTGAATATTGCACGCCGGCGCTACCGCCACATGCATGCGCGCATAATGATGATGCGCTTCCTCGCTATAGCAAGGATGATTCTTCACTTTTTCCCAAACTGCGGGCGGCAAATCCCCTTGGCCCGCGCTGGAACCGCAGGATGACTGACCTGCGTCGCTTTTCGCGCCGCACCCTTGGTGCGCCGCACTATCCCCACTGAAAATCGGAATCACTTTCGCGTGCATCGTCCACTCCCGTAGCCGCGGCGAGGTCATGCGCTCCTCGCCCGTTAATCGTTGAAGTCGAACGATGCTCTGCAACTTGCGTGCCACCCCATATAGGAATGTTTTATTATTTTATTTTCATGGAGATAAGCAATAGATAGCCGAGAAAATTCCCCTGTCGCAAATGCGACAAGCGATCATTGCCCGTGTGGATAATCCAACAATGTCCCGAGAAGGGTAGAGGTGTTAAAAGGTGCGCGAATATTGCACGCCGAGGATATTCGCCTGATTGCGGTAGTCGCCCGCCAAATGGCCGCCGAACGGCGCATCGTCGTTTAGCGGCGCCGTTTTCATGAAAAGATGGGCATAACCGATATCCAGTGCGGCTCCGCCCGACAACCGATAATTGACGCCGAACGCCAGCCATACCCGGTCCGCGTCTGGCGTACGGGGCGTGCGGTAATATCGATCGGGCACGGGGGTCTGGTCATAGGCCAATCCAGCGCGCCATAGCCAGACCGAATCTTGACGGTAGTTAACGCCGAGGGCGACACGGTACGTATTGCGCCAATTTTCCGGCGTTACGTCATCCGGCGCGCCATTGTCGAAACGGACGCGCAGTTCCTTAAATAAACGCCAATGCGTCCAGGTGACATCCCCCATCAGCGCCCAGCGCCGATCCATCTGGTGAAAAGCGCTCATCGACAAGCTGTCCGGCACGGTCACATCGGCCGATGCGCCGGTATTGCGGAATGCGGGCGAATAGGCGATGGCCGCGGGAATATTGGCGGGCACTCGATAGCTTGCCGTGCCGCGCACATGGTGTTCGATTCGAGAACGGTAGGCCACGCCCAGCCGTGTAGCGGGCGTCACGATAAATAACGCCCCGAGGTTAAAGCCGACACCCCAGCCGCCGCCGGACAACTTCGCCAAGCCGTCGTTAGACTGGGGCGCGCCGCATGCGCCGCCGCATATTGTGCCGAAATCAATCGCCTTGGTCAGATCCGCCCTCATGTATTGAAAAGAAACACCCGCGCCGAGCGATATACGGTCGTCGAGGCGATAACCCAGCGCCGGATTAATATCGAGTGTTTGCAATTGGGATTTGAGTCCATGATAACGGCCTTTCCAGCCGTTATCGTATTGCGTGAGCAAGCCGAAAGGGGCCGTCACACCGATACCGAACTTGAGGCGCGGCGCGATCGTCTGTGTGTAGTAAAACGTCGGCAATAGGCTCACGGCGCCGGCGTCGCCGCCGTCGCCGCCCGTGAGCGGGGTCCCCGGCGCAGCATGCGAACCCTGATTGGAAAAATTCACCGACGATTGGATCACATGAGCGGCGACCACCCATTGACGCCCGGCGATCCGCGTCATTCCC
>DOVS01000338.1:781-4550 GCA_003519965.1 Betaproteobacteria bacterium | reverse complement strand
CTGCTCGGCCTTGCGGCTTTGCACCGCGACTTCGTCGATACTGGCCGTCATTTCCTCCGTCGCCGCCGCCGTCTCGGCAACCGATATCTCCTGCAGCTCGGTGGCGGCGGCGACTTGACCGGCGCTGGATTTCAATTCCGCCGCCGAATGGGCGACTTCGGCGGCGGCGTCGCGAATTTCCATCATCGTTCTTCCCACTTCCCGCACCATGTCATTAAAACGAACCGCCAGCCGGCCGCCCTCGTCTTGTCCCGCCACCGCCAGGCGAACGCTAAAATCGCCATGCCCCACTTGGGCTTGCGCCGCCGCTACATCACGCAGCAACCGGCTCAGCGACGCATGAAACGCGGCGAACAAATACCAGGAAAAAAGCACCGCGACAACGCAAACGAATACGGCGGAAAAGGGCAAGGAGCGGCTTGTCGCCGCGCTAAAAATGACGGCGGCGAGCGGTAATGACGCCAGCATCGCCAGCAGAATGCTCTTCCATGCCAAGGAAAGACGGCCCAACCAAGCCGTCACGGGGAAAAATCCACCAAGAAACCGATTCACAATGTTGCTCCTGCGTCCTAACGCGTTCAACTATCGCATCATATCATGCTCAGGCGAAACACTTTTCGATGGAAAAAGGGCGCCGCGTGGACGGCGCTGACCGCCCAAGGAATCGACGACCGTGGAGCGCAAACCCGCTTTGGCGACATTGCACGCCGGGCGGGACGTTAATGGGAAAAGTTCAAGCGCCGAATAGGAGATAAACCAACAGGACGACGATCCCGGCCAACATCGCCGCGATGAAGGCAAGCAGCCGGTTTTGCCGCCGCAAACCGGCGGCGAGTGTGTCATTGGCGGGCTCATGGGCCGCCCGGCGGCCAACGCTTAACGCCTGATGCGCCAGGCGGGGAATCTGCGGTGCGAATGCGCCCCATTGCGGCGCCTCGGCCGCCAGGGATTTCCATAACCCGCGCCAGCCGATCTGTTCGGACATCCAGCGTTCGAGAAACGGCTTGGCGGTTTTCCATAAATCCAGATTAGGGTCGAGCTCCCGCCCCAAGCCTTCGATATTGAGCAGGGTTTTTTGCAGCATGACCAGCTGCGGCTGGATTTCGACGTTGAAGCGGCGCGAGGTTTGGAACAGCCGCAACAGCACCTTGCCAAAAGAAATTTCCTTGAGCGGCTTATCGAACACCGGCTCGCATACCGCCCGGATAGCGGCCTCGAACTCGTCCTCGCGAGTAGTCGGCGGCGCCCAGCCGGACTCGATATGGGCCTGGGCCACTCGCTTGTAATCGCGCTTGAAGAACGCCAGAAAATTTTGCGCCAGGTAGTTTTTATCGGTATCGGTCAAGGTGCCCATAATGCCGAAATCCAAAGCAATGTAGCGCCCTTCCGGGCTAACGAGGATATTGCCGGGATGCATGTCGGCATGAAAAAAGCCGTCGCGGAATACCTGGGTGAAAAAAATCTCCACCCCTTCCCGCGCCAACCGGGAAATATCGACTTCCTGGCGACGCAATCGCTGGACTTGGCTAATGGGAACGCCATGCATCCGCTCCATCACCATGACGGTGCTGGTGCAAAAATCCCAATAAACTTCCGGCACTTGCAGCAACGTCGTCTTAGCGAAATTACGCCGCAATTGACTGGCGTTGGCGGCCTCGCGCATCAAATCCAATTCGTCTTCCAGGTGCTTCTTAAATTCCGCCACGACCTCCCGGGGCCGCAACCGCTTGCCGTCCACCCACAAGGTCTCCACCAGTCCGGCGGCAATATCGAGCAGCGCCAGATCCTTGGCGATTACTCCGGCGACGCCGGGGCGCAGAATTTTCACCGCCGCCTCGCGCCCGTCCGGCAACACGGCAAAATGCACTTGGGCCACCGATGCGCTGGCGACGGGCGACGGATCGAAATGCTGGAATAGTTGCTCCGCCGGCTTACCGTAGACCCGGTGCAGCGTCGTTAACGCCATAGCCGAGGGAAACGGCGGTACTTGATCTTGCAGCTTGGCTAACTCGTCGGCGATATCCAGAGGCAGTAAATCGCGGCGCGTAGACAATACCTGGCCGAATTTGACAAAAATCGGGCCGAGCGTTTCCAACGCCTGCCGCAACCGCACCCCGCGAGGCGTATCCAAGCGGCGCCAAAACAGGAGCGCCTTGACCAGCACCCGCAGCCAGCGAATACGGGCATGGCCGAGGAAAAACTCGTCCAGGCCAAAGCGCAGGCTAATCGAAAAAATTTTAATTAAACGTAAGAATCGCATCGAATGGCGCGGCGGCGGTTAGACGCCCCCGCTTGGCGATACGGTGTGCGCGGAAAGACGCGCAACCCGTTTTTCCAAGCGTTCCACGGCGTCGCGTAAATAATCCACCTCGGTCAGAAAAGACTGCGCCGCCTCGCGGCGGGCGAGCATGGGCTGTTCCTCGGTCCAATACTCCGCCAACGATTGGCCAAGGGAGCGGGCGGCGCGTTTCGGCCAACCGAGGACGCCCGCGCCGAGTCCCGCGAGCCGGTGCGCCAGCACGTCCCCCATCACTTGGCTTAAATCTTCTTCCACATCCCAGCGCAACTGCCGGAGAAGATGGGCGATTTCCAACGCCAAAGCAGTGTCGCCGGCGGTTTCTATCTGGCTGGCGTCCGCCGTCTCGCCGGCGGCTTGGCGGAGCAGCGCGTCCGGCGCCACCTTTAAGGCGGCGTCCGGCGGCGGCGTTGGCGCCGCTTGCGTCAAATACCCGTTTGCGCCGAGAGCGAACACGACGCCGAGCGGCCCCAGCGCCACCGCAACGGTTTTACCCGCGCGCCGGGATACACGCTGCCGCGCCCAGGCGGCGGTTTTCAGCAGATGATTGACGGCCGCGATGAACGCCGCGTCCGATAGCGGAGACGCGGTAGAAGCGGAATCCCGCGCTTCGTTTTCCATCGCGCGGCTATAATCGCCGCGCGAATGGCGCGGGAAAACCGGCGGCCATGAAGTCCCGACGACCGGTCATAGCTTGACCCCCTTGTGCAGCGCAACGACGCCGGCGCTTAAATTAAAATAATCCACCCGCTCGAAACCAGCGCGCTCCATCATTGCCTTAAGTTCTTCCTGACTCGGATGCACACGGATCGATTCGGCCAAATAGCGGTAGCTGGCCTCGTCGTCGGCGATCAGCTTGCCCATGAGCGGCAACAGCTTGAAGGAATATAAATCGTATAACGGCCGCAACGGCGGCGTAACGCGGGAAAACTCCAGCACCAGCACCCGCCCTCCGGGACGCAGCCCGCGGTACATTTCCTTAAGCGCCGACTCCTTACGGGTCATGTTGCGCAAGCCGAAGGCAACGCACACGCAATCGAAATAATTCGCGGGAAACGGCAGCTTCTCCCCATCGCATTGCACAGCGAAGGGTACGCGGCCCTGGTCGAGCAACCGATCGCGCCCCACGGTCAGCATGGAGCTATTGATGTCGGTGAGCCAGACTTCCCCGCCGCCCACGCGCTCGGCGAATAAGCGCGACATATCACCGCTGCCGCCGGCGATATCCAACACCCGGCCGCCTTCCCTAACACCGCTTTGTTCTACGGCAAAGCGCTTCCACAAGCGATGCAGCCCGGCGGACATCACATCGTTCATTAAATCGTAGCGGCCGGCGACGGAATGAAAAACGCCGGCGACCTTCTCCGCCTTTTCCGATTCCGCGATGGTTTCAAAACCGAAGTGGGTGGTTTTTTCCATGAACGCTCCCCGCCGGCCTCCCGGCAACCGCGCGCCGCTTAGCGGCTGGCGCCG